>DATNMW010000174.1:0-20827 GCA_035602155.1 Bryobacteraceae bacterium
CCGCCATTGCCGGACGCTGCGTGTTCCGCCAGAATGCGAATGCCTTCTGGGATTATCACGACTGGATCTTCGCGCACCAGGATGAAATCAAAGCCGACAATCTGAAGGACAAGATCCTGGAGTTTGCCAAGGGCAAACAACTGGATGTGCTGCAACTGACCCGCTGCATGGACAACAAGGAAACCGAGGCGGAAGTGAGTAAATCCCAGGCGCTGGGCAAAGACGTTGGCGTGGGCGCGACTCCCACTCTGTTCATCAACGGCCGCAAGATGGTCGGGCGCGTGGATTGGCCCAACTTGCGGGCAGTCATCGACTACGAAATCGACTATCAAAAGACGGCTCACAATGCCGGAGAAGATTGCGGTTGCGAAGTAACCCTGCCCGCCCCGAAATTGAACTAACGGAATGTCGAAAAAATTAGCAGACCGCTTGCTGACGCGCGCGGCTCGGAAATTCATGCGCGCGGCCCGGAAACTCGTCCTGTGCTCGTTCGCGATGGCTGCCTTCGGCGCGACTGCGACGATCGATCCCGGGCTTTTTCTGGACGACGTAAAGTTTCTGGCATCCAAGAACCTGAAAGGGCGCGGTACCGGCACGCCCGAACTGGAGAAAGCCGCGGCCTTTATCGCCGGCAAGTTCCGCTCCTTCGGATTGCAGCCCATCGACGGTAAGAGCTATTATCAGGCCTTCGATGTCACCACCAACGCCAAGCTGGGCGCTGACAACCGCTTCGGGTATACGGCGGATGGCAGGCACGTCAGTCTGGCCTTTCCGGACGATTTCATCCCCTTCAATTTCTCCGCGCGCGAAAAGATGAGCGGCGGCATCGTATTCGCCGGATACGGCATCACCGCGCCGGAGTATAATTACGACGACTACAAGGGCATCGACGTGCACGGCAAGATCGTGCTGATCATGCGGCACGAGCCACAGGAGTTCGACGAGAAGAGCATCTTCGCGGGAAAAGTCTACACGCAACACGCGCAGTTCTGGAGCAAGGCGTCGAATGCCAAGATGCACGGCGCGCGCGGCGTGGTGCTGATTAACGATGGCGCGGCGCATCCCGGGGAGGCCGACGATCTGGAGAAATTCGCCGAGGCCGCCGGCCCAGGCGATGCGGGCGTTCCATTCGTGCAGATCCGTTATGAGATCGCCGAGCGCTGGTTCGCCATCGTCGGCAAGAGCGCCGGCGAGATTCAGAAAGGCATCGACCAGGACTTGCAGCCGCGGTCGTTCGCTTTCCCGGATGGCCTTCAAGTAGACGCCAACCTGGACGTCGAGCGCGTGGTGAAGACGGTCCACAACGTGGCCGGATACCTGCCCGGAACCACCGATGAATATGTGGCGATCGGCGCGCATTACGACCACTTGGGCTTGGGCGAGCAGTTCTCGCTGGCGCCGTCGCTCGCGGGCACGATCCATCCGGGCGCGGACGATAACGCGTCGGGCACGGCGGGGGTGATCGAGCTGGCGCGCTGGTTCTCGACGCAGCCGAAACAGAAACGCGGCATTTTGTTCTTGACCTTCGCGGGGGAGGAATTGGGGCTGCTGGGCTCCAGCTATTTCGTCAACCATCCGCTGCTGCCGCTGGATAAGGATGTGACCATGATCAATATGGACATGATCGGCCGCGTGCGCGATGGCAAAGTGTTCATCGGCGGCGTGGGCACCGGGACGACATTGAAGAAGTTACTTGAGGAAATCACTCCCAAGTATGGCCTTCACATAGATTATTCCGAAGCCGGGTATGGATCGAGCGACCACACCTCCTTCACCACCAAGCAGGTGCCGGTGCTGTTCTTCTTTTCCGGGCTGCATGCGGACTATCACAAGCCCAGCGATACCTGGGACAAAATCGACGCGCCGGATGCCGCCAAGCTGCTGCAGTTGGTGGCGGAAGTCGGCGAGGATTTGCGCGAAGCGCCCGACCGGCCACTGTTCGTGCGGGTTAAGGAACCGGAGCATTCCGGGGATGTGGCGGGGTCGGGATCGGGTTCGGGGCACTCGGGATATGGCCCGGATTTCGGCAGCATCCCGGACTTCGGCGAAGGCGTCAAGGGCGTGAAGTTCGCCGACATTCGGGAGGGTTCGCCCGCCGCGAAGGCCGGATTGAAAGCGGGCGATGTGCTGGTGGAATTCGACGGCAAGCCGATCCAGAATCTGTACGATTTCACCTATGCGCTGCGGGCGAAGAAGCCTGGCGATGAGGTGATAGTGAAGGTGATGCGCGGGAGCGAAATGGTCGAGGTGAAGGTACTGCTGACTAAGCGGAAGTAAGCTGTTGTATTCCATCGTATTGGATACGAACGTGGTGATCTCTGCGCTACGATCCCGGCGCGGAGCGTCCTTCGCGATCTTGCGCCAGATCGGGAAAACATGGGTGCCCTTGATCTCGGTGCCTCTCATTCTCGAATATGAAGCGGTCGGAAAACGTGAGGCCGAGCGTCTGGGGCTTCCGGCGAGCACTGTTGACGCGATCGTGCGAGCCTTTTGTTCCTTGGGCCGTGAGACCGACGTTTACTTCCGGCTCCGTCCATTCCTTCCGGATCCTGGCGACGAGTTTCTCCTCGAACTGGCCGTAGCCGGGCATGCGGGCGCCATCGTCACACACAACGTCCGGCACTTTGCCGGCGCCGAACTGTTCGGTGTCCGGGTGATGACACCTCGCGGGTTTTTGGGGACAATAGAAGGAGACGACACATGAGCAAAAGCATCGCCGTACCCGAGGAGTTGTACAACAGGGCCGCCGAGCTCGCTGCTAGGGACCACGTCTCAGTCGAGGAGTTCGCGTCCGCCATTATTGCAAACCATCTCGCAAGCCGCGAGTACATTGAGGCGCGGGCGAAGCTCTTCAACAGGGCGGAGTTCGAGCGAGCCTTGAACCAAATCCCGGATGTGGAACCCGACGAGCAGGACCGGATCTGAAGAGCGGTGATCAACCGAAGTAGATCCGCAGTGGGCTCGCCGGGATCGGCCTATACCTTGGTGGCGATGGCTATGCCTTCCAGCCGTTGGAGGGAGTCGCGGATGTCTTCGAAGCTGCGGTAGGCAGTGGCTTCGATCCGGGCGTTGGGCGCCCGTCGGCTGGCAACGGCGCTCATGATTTCGGCGGCGCGGACTTCGTTCTGTTCGGCGATGGCGCTAGGGCGCCGATCTTCTCGCCTGTGCCACGCTGGAACAGCTCCAGGCTTTGCGCGAGGGCTGCGTGGCGTTCGGCGATTCGTTCCAGGCGTTCGTCGATGGTCATGGTTTTCTTCATTGTAGCCGAGTGGGCTGCAGAGTGCCGGCCGCTCAGCGCTCGTGCCCCGCTTGATCACGTCGGCCAATAGTAACGCTGGCGGGTGAATAGTGCGCGTGGCCGAGCTCGGCGCGTCTCGTCTACTGGTAGCTGAACGAATAACTGCCGATGGTGTCGAAATAGTTCAGGATTCCGAGGTCGAGCCCCGGAGCTGTGAAGTAGGTTCCAAATGATCCTTGCGCTACGAACAGCCCATCTAAGTCATGCCCGATCGCGCTCGCCGGCAACGTGGATAGCACCCAAGCGGGCACGGTGAACGACCCGTCCCCGGCATTCGCTAGGCAACTGAAGCCGGCATAGTAGCCAGGCAGCGGTATTGTAGTGCAGGGGGTAGGACAGGTCGACACAAACACGTCTCCGGATATTGTGACGTAGTCAGTTCCTCCGCCCGTCCAGGCAATCGTTAGGTCCTGGTTCCGCGCAATCGTTGTGCCGGGCGCAGGGAGATTTAAGTTCATCAAAGGGGGCGCCAGTACCGCGTTTGCCGTGAAGGCGCCCACATCGGTTCCACCGGAACCATTCAGCGCCAGCGATCCAAAAGACAGGTACCCCAGCACCGCCGGAGATGGTTGGAGCCAAACGTTGGCACCGTAAACGCCGGTCGCCGTTTGAGGGTCTGTGATAACCTCGGAGCCAGCGGAAAACACCACCGAGGCGCCCGCGTCGAGCCCCAAGAAGCTTTCCCCAGGCCCTCCGGAGTGCGGCCCGAGAGTAGTTCCCGCGAAGCAGGACCCGGGCTGAAACTGAGGGGCCGGGGCGTAGCCGTCTGCGGCGCTAGTCTGAGCGAGGTTGCTCAATAGGGCGGTGGGGCTTCCTGAATACTTGTAGAAGTATGCGAGGCCGCCCTCGCCGACGTCGTCGGCAACCGCACCGAAGATCCCCAACTGCACTCGGGCAAACCCGGCCTCCGCGACAGCGACAGAGCCGCCACTCTGGAGCGTGGAAGTGACGGAATCTGGAAGGCTGGGCGCACCTGCCGGGACGGGGACGGCGCACTCTGCTCCCGTTTGAGCAATGGAACTAGACGTGAAGTTCGAAACCACGCCATTCACGGAAACCGCCAATGGCACTGAGCAACCGACGATACCGGCGGGCACCTGGAAGGCGATTTGGTCAAGTCCAGCGCAGCACCCGGACCGCCCTTGGTACAGGACGTTGGCAGGCGTACCACCGATCATGACGGACACCAGAAGATTGGTGAGGTTGACGGGGGTCGGCGGCGCAAGGGACTCGTCGCCGGGGACAGCGCCCAAGCCTGTCCTCCAGATAGTCAGAATATCGCCAGGATTTGCCGAGTGGCCATTGGTTATCAGTTGGTATTGCGGGTCGGTGACCACTGCCGGGCCGAACCCGCCCTCGTTGACCGCGAAGACGCCGAAGGAGTTTGGAACTACTTGGATCGGCTGCGGAGGACTCGTTTGCCCGTTGTAGGTTACCGTCATGGTCCCGGCGCCAACTGGGGTACGCGAGGGCAAGATCCCCAGGAGTTGACTGGCGGACGTGAACATCGTCACCGCATAGAGACTTGTCGTTCCCACATTGACCTGGACGGCCGTGCCGCCCAGGCCGCCCGACGTGGGCAAGGGAAACGCCGTAGCCGCCTGGGGCGTCGCTGGCCCCAAGCCCGTGCCGAACACTGCGAAGAAGGCTCCTTGCGCGATGCCGGAGCCTGGCAAGCCGTCTGGGGTATACGGAGCGGCGTTCACACGCCGTGATCATTGATGGAAGGTTGGGAACCCTCTCTCGTCAGGCTGATGCCGATCGTTAGCGAGTAGACACTTGCACGAATTACACGAATAATGTATCCCACAGCGACCTCCCTTGGGGTCCTTGGTAGTTCTGCACCTCGCACGCCCTGACGGCTTTCGCCGGGCGCGGCATCGTAGATGCGGCCCACGAGGGCAAGCAACTTCTCCTGCGTCGGCACCTACGTATTATAGGCGATGTGGGTTTCAGGCGGAAGCGTTATATGCTGTTAAGTCCGGTAAACATATGACGCACATGATTCGCGTGTCCTGCCTTACCGTTGTCATGCTCATCGGGTATGCGCAGGCGCAATCGGTGGTGCTGGACCGCGACGGCAGCACCATCGTCTTCGAACCGTACGCGCCCAACATCGTTCGCGTGACGCTCAGCATGCTCAAAGACCAAGCCACCGCCGCGCCTGGATATGGATTCGTGGCGCAGCCAGCCGCGCAGGGTTGGTCCCATCAGGGCGACGTCTACCGGTCGTCGCGCTTGATTGTCACGCTGGAACCCCACCATCCGGGCACGCCGCTGCCCACCCAGGTGGACATCGCGAAGTTCTTCAACGGGTCCACTCCGTCCGCGCACATCGCCATAGCTACGACGGGCGGCAAGATGCTGGTGGACATGAAAGACTGGTCCATGTCGGTTCCGAATTACAAAGACGGCAATGCCGGCGTGCTCCATGACCGGCGCGCGTCCGACGCGGCATTCTATCAGGTGGGCGCCACGTTTGCGTCGCCCGACGACGAGCATTACTACGGCTTGGGTCAGAATCAGGAAGGTTTCCTCGATCACCGCGGCCATACCGTCGAATGCTGGCACAACTATACGGCCCCGGGCGGCCCGACGGTCTGCGTGCCGTTCGTGGTGACCAATCGCGGCTATGGCATGATCTGGGACAATCCTTCCAAGACGACTATCGAGCCGGGCTTCAACGAACAGACCAAGTGGACTTCGGAAGTGGGCGACCGGGTATCTTTCTTCGTGATCGCGGGCAACAACGCCGATGAGATTTACGCGGGATACCGGCTGCTCACCGGCGCTACGCCCATGCTGCCGAAAGCCGCTTACGGGTACATCCAATGCAAGCAGCGCTATAGCTCGCAGGAGGAAGTGCTGGCCGTGGCCAAGGGTTACCGCGACCGAGGGCTGCCGGTCGATGTGATGGTGGTCGACTGGTTCTATTGGACCAAAATGGGCCAGATCGACATGGACCCGGTGAAATGGCCCGATCCGGCGGCCATGAACCGGCAGCTTCATCAAATGGGCTTCCAGACAATGATCAGCGTGTGGCCACGCTTTGTACCCGGTTCGCGCTATTACGACATGCTGTTGAAGAACGGCTGGTTCGAGCAACTGCCGGATGGCACGCCCACCAACGGCTTGCCCTACGACCGCGCCGGGTCGGATATCGACACGACCAATCCTGAAGCGGCGCGCTGGTATTGGGAGACCGTCCGGGACAATATACTCAGCAAGGGCTTCGACGCTTTGTGGACCGATGAGACCGAGCCCGACCTGCCGCCCAACGGCAGCTACTTCCACATCGGGCCGGGCACGCGCTACTTCAATATCTATCCGCTGTTTCACACGGCGGCGGTGTACGACGGCTTCCGGCGCGACATGCAGACACGCGCGCTGATTCTGTCGCGCGACGCTTACCTGGGCGCGCAGCGCAACGGGACCTTGTTCTGGTCGTCGGACATCCATCCGACTTGGGACACGCTGAAGCGCCAAATTCCAACGGGCCTGGACTTTGCCGCGTCGGGCTTCGCATACTGGACCAACGACATCGGCGGCTGGCAGTATCTGCCCGCCGAGCATCGTCCGGCGCACGCTCCCCTGCTCGACCCGAGCGACGCGCGCGACAATGTAGGCGGATATGACGACTATCCGGAATTATACACGCGCTGGTTCGAATACGCCGCGTTCTTGCCCGTGTTCCGTGCGCACGGCAGCCGTAAGTACAACGAGGTCTGGTCGTACGGCGAGGCAGCCGAGCCGATTCTGGAAAAGTATCTGAAACTGCGCTATCGGCTCATGCCTTACATTTACTCGCTTGGTTACCAGACGCACCAGTCCGGCGCGCCGTACATGCGCGCGTTATTTATGGACTTCCCGGACGACCCGCGGGTGGCGGATCTGCGCGACGAATATATGTTTGGGCCGGCGTTTCTAGTGGCTCCGGTGACGGAGCAAGGCGCCAACAGCCGAATGGTGTATTTGCCGGCGGGCACGGACTGGTACAACTACTGGACGAAGGAAAGGGTCCATGGGGGGCAGAGCGTCAGCGCGGATGCTCCGATCGAGACTTTGCCGCTGTTTGTCCGCGCCGGGTCGATTGTGCCAATGGGGGCGGTTGTCGGCAGCACCAATATGCCGCAGAAGATCGCCGAGGTTCGCGTGTTCGGGGGCGCGGATGGCGACTTTACGCTCTATAGCGACGACGGCAAGACTTATGCCTATGAGCGCGGAGACGTGAGTATTACCCATCTGCACTGGGACGATCGCGCACGGCGGCTAACGGGCGCTGACACCGGTATTGTGGAAGTTATCGGTAGGTAGCCGACCTTCCCCACAAGCGGTACGCGAATCCGGCCATTCGCTCCCCCGTCCGCGCTTCCGGCGTCCGGGCAGCGTAATCGTCGAACGCCCGCCGCTGAAACCCGCTACACTAACAGTGTCGAATGCAGGTCTTGCAAGCGGGACAACATAAACTGATCCTCCTGGAATTGGAACCGGAGCTGGTGGCCAACATCGCCAAGCAGGCCGGCTTCGATACCAAGCTGAAGGACACGCAACGCAGTATCACGCTGGATCTTACGGCAGCGGGACGCCAAGCGCCTCTGCTGTTGTTCGATGCCGCGGATCCCGCCAACCTGGGATGGTTTTCGCGCTGCCAGTTTTACATCGATGGACGCAGCGGCGGCGTCATGCAGACGCCCATCAGCCTCGCCAACAAGCGCGACCGAGGCGGCAAGCCCCAGCCCTATTCCGTGCGCGTGAATATCGCCAAAGAGCTGCCGGCCAGCTTCCGGCTACCGGGTAAACAGCCGCTCACCGAGCAGGTCCTGTACGCTCTGCTATTCAACTTCCTGAGCGCGTTGATGAAGACGGGCGTGGCGGTCTGCGGGGGAACCGCGGTGCAAGCGCTGGCCGGCCGAACCGAAGGCATCGGGCCGCGCAACTGACTCAATTCAGCATGAAGTTCACATCGATCTGGGTGGCCACTTCCACCGCTTCGCCGTTCAGATAGGTGGGTCGAAAGACCCATTTCTGCACCGCCGCAACAGCCGCCGGAATCAAGAGGGGATGCCCGCTGACGGCCCGCAGGTTGAGGATTGTGCCGTCGCGCGAGATGACCGCCTCCAGCCGCACGGTTCCCGAGACGCGCGCCTGCCTGGCAAGCGGAGGGTAAACCGGCCGCGGTCCCGAAATGAGCTTGCTTTCCTCCACCTTTCCTCCCAGCCGGATGCGCGGGGGCGGGGTGGGCGGCCCAGTCTGCTTCACTTCCTGCGTGGGCGGTGGCGGCTTCGCGGGCCCCTTCGCCAGCAGACTATCGATAACGCCATTGCCCGATCCGTTCGAATCGCCGAAACCTCCGGGTACGCCGACGCCGACGCTTGCGGCCGGATCTAGCTCGGGATCCTGAATGATCGTCGGTTTGTCCGGAATCCTCGTTGGCAATACTAATCCCTTGATAGTGAGCTGGGGAGGAACCATATTGGTTTGCTTCGCGTTGGCGGCCTGCGGCGGCCGGTGTGGCAGCGCCCGTGGCGGCTCCGGCGGCATGAATAGATCGCCCAACGAATGTCCGTGCGGCAGCCGCTCCGTACTGACTAATGGAACCAGGATGGCCAGCCCGATCACCGCAATCTGGCCAATAAACGAAGCCACCACTGTCCAGGGCTTCCGCGTGCGTTCAGATACACTAATAGCGTCGAACATTTCAGCCTCCGGTTGACTTATCCGATTTCTAACCGATCTGACTGATTCGACACCCGCGGCAGCGAGTAAGTTCCGGACCACGAAGCTATTCGTTCCGTAAAGCCCGCAGCGGATCCAGTCCCGCGGCGCGCCGCGCCGGCACGTAGCTTGCAATCGCGCTCACCGTCAGCAACACCAGCGCAACGAGCGCGTACCCAGCGGGGGACGATGCGCCGAGTCCGGGAAATCCGGCCAAGAGCATGGGCGCCGTCACCGCGGTGAGCGCTCCGCCGATCGCGATACCGACGGCGGCAAGAATCAGGCCGCGGCGCTCCACCAGCCACACAACGTCGCGGCGGGTCGCGCCGACGGCCACGCGGATGCCGAACTCCTTTACGCGGCGGCTCACCGTGTAGGCAACCAGCCCATAGAGGCCGGTGGTGGCCAGCGCCAGACCGATGAATCCCATCGTCCCCACCATTTGGAAGTAATTCAGCCACGTATCCGTCACGCGGCTTTCGTAAAGCGTCGCTACGGTCCGCAGGTTGAATACCGGCACGTTGCCGTCGATCGATCGAACCGCCTCGCGTAAGGGCGTTGCCAGCGCACCCGCATCGCCCGCCGATTGCACGATTAACGTCATTCGCGAGCGCGGGTTCTGCTCGTAGGGCACATACACGTACGGCGCCGGCTTTTCGTTCACCGTCAGATAGTGCCCGGTCTTCGCCACTCCGACAACCTCGGCGGCGGGGCTCTCCATGCCGTCCATGCTTTCCACTCGAATTCGCTTTCCGATCGCATCCTGGCCCGGCCAATAGGTCTTCGCGAACTGCTGGTTCACGATCGCCACGCGGCGCGAACCGGCGCGGTCGTCGTCCGTGAAAGCGCGCCCGCGTTCGATTTCGACATGCATGGTGCTGAAGTAAGCGGCATCCACAGCGGCGCCGAACTCGATCTGTTTCTCGCGGCCTTTCGGGAACTGGTATCCCTCGGGCGCTACGTTGACGGCAGTCTGGGAGGGAGACAGCGGCAGCGACTCGGTCATCGCCACCCTCGCCACGCCGGCCATGGTGCGCACGCGGTCGACCAGCCGGCGGTAGAAGGCCTGCGTCTGTTCGGGCGAGTAGTGCAGCGCGGCGGGCGCGGTATCCATACCGATCAGGTGGTCCGTGCGAAACTCCGGCGGCTCCGCCATGATGTTCCGGAAGCTCGCCAGAAACATGCCGGCGGCGATCAGCACCACCATCGCCAGCGCGACCTGGCCAGCCACCAGAACATCGCGGCCGAACGTGCGCCGTGTGCCGGACGCGCCGTCTCCGCCCGTCTTCAGCGCCCCCACGAAGTCCGTCCGCGCGGTCTGCCAGGCCGGAGCCAAGCCGAAAAAGATGCAACTCCCCAGCGCCGCCAGCAGGCTGAACTGCACCACGCGCCAGTCCAGTCGTACTCCCAGCACAAACGGTGGGTCGCTGGGCACGCTTTGCATATTTAGCAACAGAATGCCGCCGTATGCCACGAACAGTCCCGCGGCGGCGCCCGCCATCGCCACGATCAGACTTTCGGTCATGAGTTGGCGCACCACGCGGCTCCGCCCCGCTCCGATGGACAGCCGGATGGCGATCTCGCGGCTGCGGGTGCGCCCCCGGGCCAGCAACAGATTCGCGACATTAGAACACCCAATAATCAGGATGAGCGCCACCAGCCCCATCAGCATCTTGACCAGCGCCAACAGGTGCGGACTCTGCTGGATGCGCGTCTGCAGTTCCGTGCGCACCGCCATGTGCCGGTTGCGGTTCGTCCTTACATACTCGCGCTCGAGGGCGGCGCCGATAATGGCAGTTTCGGCCTGCGCCGATTCCCGTGAAGCGCCCGCGCTTAACCTCCCCTTGACTACCAGATTGTGGCGTCCGCGGTCCTCCAGCGGATCCGCTGTCTCGCCGTCCAAGCGCTGGGCCATCCCCAGGGGCACGAAGATGCTGGGGAGGGCGAAACGGTCCAGGCCGGTAAAGGAAGCCGGGGCCACGCCGACGACCGTGAAGACAATCCCGTTGAGGCGCAACTGGCTGCCGATCGCGGAGCGCTCGCCCGCGTAATTCCGCTGCCAGAAGGCGTAGCTGACCACCGCGACCGGCTGCGCGGACGCGGACGCTTCGCCAGGCAGGAAATCGCGGCCGGCTGAAGGCGTCACGCCGGCGACGGCAAAGAAGTTGCCGCTCACCAGGTTCGCAAAGCGAATCTGCGCCGGCGCCGCGGGATTGGCGGCCACCGCCAGGGTGGTGAGGCGATACGCGGCCAGGCCGCTGAAGGACCGGCTCTTGTCGCGCAGATCGCGGTAATCCGGGAACGACATGCCTTCAAAAGGATTGTCGGGTGTGGTGCTGGTGACGTCGAACATAGCGGCTGGATCCGTTACCGGCATAGGCCGCAACAGCAGGGCGTCGGCGAAGCTGAAGATCGCGCTGTTCGCGCCGATTGCGAGAGCCAGCGAGAGCACCGCCACCGCAACAAATGCGGGCTGCTTGCGCAGTGCGCGGAGTGAATAGCGGATGTCCGCATAGAGGCTTTCGAACCACGTCCAGCCCCAGCCGGCGCGAATGTCCTCCATTGCCAGCGTCAGGTTGCCCAGTTCCTTAGCGCCCGCGATCGCGGTGAGCGATTCCAACTCCTGGCGCATCTCGCGCTCTTCCCGCCGGCGCCACGCCGGCAGCAAGTATTTGAACCGGCGCCAGATCGTCATCCCTTCGCCTCCGGCAACGTACCCATAATCAACCCGACCGCGCTCACGAAGCCGGCCCACTTCGAGTGTTCCCTTACCAGATGCTTCCGGCCTGCGGCGGTGAGTTTGTAATACTTGGCGCGGCGATTGTGCTCGGATGTCTCCCACGCCGACGCGATCCAGCCTTTCGCTTCGAGCCGCTTCAACGCGGGATAGAGCGAGCCGAATTCAATATCGAGAGCCTCGTTTGAGGTGCTGCGAATGGTTTTGGCGATTCCGTAGCCGTGCAGCGGACCGGCCATAAGCGTCCGGAGCACCAGCATGTCGAGCGTTCCTTGCAGCAGATCCATATAGAGAGATTCTATATGAAGAGGATCTATACGTCAACTGCCGGTAGCGCGCCCTCCCCCCTGCCGAATCAGGCGCCGGCGACTTTCACCAGCCGCATCAACTCCGCTTCTGTGGAATCGTTCGGAACCGAGCATCCCGGCGTCAGGATGAACTTCTTCCCGGCGCTCGACCGCGCGGCCTCCCACTGCTGCCGCAAATCCGGCTCGGAAAGCCGGCGGAAATTCTTTTCATCGAGGCCGCTCATCAGCGCTCCGCCATACTGCGCGCGCATGGCCGCCACCGTCCCGCCATTGAGCGGCGCCCCGCTCACCGCCTCCAGAATCAGGCGGTCGAACGGCTCGCTAAACCGGGCGTTGTCTTCCTGGGTCATGATGCCATCCTGCGCGTTGGCGACGGCCAGGAAAATGCCGGCCGCCCCTCCCGCGACGGCTTTCCGGGCGTGGCTGGCTTCGGATTCGGCGATGGCTTCGAGCGCCGATTCCAGGGCCTTGGGATCCTCCGCTTTGAGCCGAATCACCTCTTCCGGCGACGACATCTTCTCCGCCACGTTCCACGGGTTGAAGACGGTCTCGACAAAATAGGCCTGGCCGCGCAGGCCGCCGCGAATCAGTTCGAGCGCCCGCAATTGCTCTGGAAACGGGTTGTTCACGACTTTCAGATCGTGCCATTTTCCCGCGGGCTTTGGGAACGGATAGTCGCTCATCACCTTCACCAGGTCGGTGTGGAAGTGGCGATGAAATGCGAGCGTGGCCTCTGCCAGGCGCTCACCGGGAAGTTTTTCCAGCCCGAAGTGATGCCACTATGTGAACTGCGTCCGGTCGGCACCCTGGCCCTTCAGGGCGCGATCCACGCGCTGCTTGGCGGTTATTTTCGCACTGGTGGAGGCGGCCACCGGGCCGGCGGCGGCCAGATAGAACAATTGGCGTCGAGAAAACATACATCGAAGCCACACTTATAGAATCCTCACCGCGGCTGAACGACTTCTTTGACAAGCGCGTCCTACGCTGATTCGACGAGTGGGACCGCATACTCGGATGACGAGCTCATCCTGCAAGCCGTCTGGGGACTTGGTTGGGTTACCGCTTTCGCATGCCCGAGGCGGAGCCGGCGTCACGTTTACTGAATGAATCCAATCTTCTTCAACGTGTCCGCTGGTTCAGGGTCCTCAAACTGAGTGAGCGCCATTTTCTCCCGTCCATTCACCAAAGCCACTCCAGCCGGCGCGCTGACAAACGGGAAGATCTTTTTCAATTGCTGCAGATCGCTCGAGAGCACCGCGCGCAAATGGGTGTCGTCCAGAAACCCCTGCCCGAACTGCGGTACGTTGATGGGCACTGCGACAATGCGCGTATCGCCCCAGTTCAGCTTGGACATGCGCTTGGCGGCATCCAGGCAATGCAGGCACTCGGGGTCGAAATAGAAGATCAGAATCTTGCCATCCTGCAGCGAATAAGGCTTGCCGTTAACCGTGACGGTATCCGGCGCTTTGGCGCCGGTCTGGCGCATGGCAGCCACGCCATAGGAGCCGGCTGCGAATAGCGTCACCACACCCAGGATCGCGATCGCGGTGCGCATACTTCGCGCGGGCTTGGCCCACTTGCCCGCCACCACCGCCAGCA
Source organism: Bryobacteraceae bacterium (assembly GCA_035602155.1). Classification (GTDB taxonomy): domain Bacteria; phylum Acidobacteriota; class Terriglobia; order Bryobacterales; family Bryobacteraceae; genus Bog-159. The sequence goes on from DATNMW010000174.1 coordinate 13,658, forward strand.
GCAGCAGGATGCCATCGCCGATGAAGAAGTTTGGACCGACGGCGCGCTTCACCCACGGAAAGCAACTGCACTCCGCGCCGCGCAACGCGTTGTAGTTGAGGCCGATGAATATCATGAACGCGACAAGCAGCGCGCCGCCCAGCCACGCGCCCCAGCGCCGGAAACGCGGCGCCAGCAGCAGCAACGCGGTGAATGTTTCGGCGATGCCGAACCCAATGGCCGCCGCCAAGCTCAGCGACTGCGGCACGCGCGCCTGCGCCATGCGTACGGCTGCGCCGGGAGCGTCGGTCAGCTTCCAAAGGCCCGAAACCAGAAACACCAGCGCCAGCAAAATCGCGGCCGCCCAACTGAGCGCGGTCTTCCAACCGGGTACATCTAATTCGGCCAGCGCCTGACGCGGCTGTGCCATACTGTGGTCCATGGTCCCCATTTTAACCAAATGATCGCCGCGCTGCTGTTTTTGCTGGCCGCTTTCCCGCGCGTCGATCTGGTGGATGAAACCTTCGAGATCCCCGCCGGCGATTGGCGGTACGTGCCGCGTCCGCTCACACAACAGCCGGCCATGGTGGATTGCGTCTTTGAATCCGATCGGCCGGATGCGCGCGTGCGGCTGGTGCTGATGAGCCAAACCGATTTGAACGCCTGGCGAATGGGCCGGGACCACGACGAAGTCGCCGCCACGACATTCGGCCGCAGCGGCGCGCTGCGCCTGCCGGTGCACGACCTGGACACGTACATCGCTATCGAGAACCGCGCGCCGCGGCCGGTACGTGTGCGTCTGCGCGTATTCCTGGAACAGCCGCGGGTGCGCTACCTGTCGCGCGGGCGTCAACTGGCGGTGATCGCGATCAGCTTCGGAGTCTTCTTCGCCATCGTGAGCCTCTCGGCGCGGAAGCTGCTAAAGGCGATTGGCAGATGAGGAAGACGGCCCAAGGCGCCTGAGGCACCCGTGCAAGTTGAACCCGAACGACTACCAGACTGACCGGCCCGCCGGACCTATCGCACCATAAAGCCTGCTGTCGCCGATTAGAACTGGGGCTTGGACGTGTGCGCGCGCGGCGCCACAATGGTCTTATGCCCAGGGTCACCCAACTCTCCGTGAACGGAACCCGCTGGCCCATCGACGCCGAACCCGACGTCCCCCTGCTCACCGTCCTGCGCGATCAGCTCGACCTGACCGGAACAAAGTACGGATGCGGCGAAGGCCAGTGCGGCGCTTGCACCGTGCTGCTGGATGGCCAGCCCGTCCGCTCGTGCAGCGTCCCCGTCCGCATCGCCGCCGGCAAACAAGTCACCACCATCGAAGGCATCCACCACCCGCTGCAGGACGCTTTCCTTGAGGAGGGCGCCATGCAGTGCGGCTATTGCACGTCCGGCATGATCGTCTCCGGCGTGGCGCTGCTGAAGAAGACCCCGCACCCCAGCCGCGAAGAGATCGTGCGTCACATGAACGGCAACGTCTGCCGCTGCGGCACTTATCCGCGCATCGTCGCGGCCATCCAAAAGGCGGCCCAATCGCATGCCTGACGCACCTTTCCAAATCGAAGCCGAACGCTACGAATTGACCGCGCCGCCGGCTTATCGTTTCGCCGTCGATCGCCGCGATTTCATCGGTCTGCTGGGCGGCGGACTGCTGGTGGTTTTCTCCTCCGGTGCGCAGGAGTCCGGCCGCGGCGGCCGTTCGGAAGCCGCGCCCGAGGATCTGGAGGCATGGCTGCACGTCGGCGAAGACGGCGTCGTTTCTATCTACACAGGCAAGACCGAGGTCGGCCAGAACATCCGCACCTCTCTTAGCCAGGCCGCCGCCGAAGAACTTCACTGCCCTTTGGCTTCCATCAAGCTGGTGATGGCCGACACTGCCCTGGCGCCCTACGACATGGGCACTTTCGGCAGCCGTACCACTCCTACGATGGCCCCGCAAGTTCGGCGCGCCGCCGCCACCGCGCGTGAGGCGCTGCTCGACCTGGCCGCCGAACGGTGGAAGATCGACCGCGCCAAAGTGTCCATCGCGGATGGCAAAATCGCGTGCATGGATGCCGCCGCTGCCGGCGACTCCCCGATGGGTTTCGGCGAATTGACCAAAGGCCGTAAGCTAACCAAGACTATCGCGCGCGATGTGCCCCTGACGCGCCCGCTTTGCCAGTCCGCACCCAAAGTGGCGGCGCGCGACATGGTCACCGGCAAGCACAAGTACACGCCAGACCTGACCCGCCCGGGCATGCTCCACGGCCGCGTGTTGCGCCCGCCCGCATTCGGCGCGGCCCTGACTAATCTCGAAGCCCCCACTCTCACCGGAGTGACCGTGGTGCATGAGAAGGACTTCGTGGGAGTCGCCGCGCCGGATGCACAATCCGCCGCCGAGGCGATCCGCCAGATCAAAGCTGAATGGAAGCGCGAGACCGTCCCGCCCGGCGCAGTCTCAGGCCCCAAGCTTTACGAATATTTGAAGCAAACCGCGGAATCCGGTGAAGGCGATACGCACGAATCCGTCCAAGCCGTCAAGGAAGCGATGGCCGCCGCGGATATCAAGCTGCAAGCCTCTTACACGGTCGCGTACATCGCGCATGCCCCGCTCGAACCCCGCGCCGCGCTGGCTGAATGGGATGCCGGCAAGCTCACCGTTTGGACCGGTTCACAGGTGCCCTTCGGCGTGCGCGCCGAGCTGGCCGCTTCTTTCGGCATCCCGGAAAACCGCGTCCGCGTCATCGTGCCGGACACAGGCTCGGCGTACGGAGGTAAGCACTCCGGGGAATGCGCCGTTGAAGCTGCGCGCCTGGCGAAAGCCGCAGGCAAACCGGTGAGGCTTGTGTGGACCCGCGAAGAAGAATTCACTTGGGCCTACTTCCGCCCAGCGGGCCTCATTGAAATCTCAAGCGGCGTCCGCCACGATGGCAGCATCGCCGCCTGGGAATGCCATAACTACAATTCCGGCGGCTCGGGACTGGTGGGCAAGTACGACATCGCCAAGCAGCGGAATGTCTTCCACCCCGCCAACTCGCCTTTGCGGCAGGGATCTTACCGGGGATTGGCCGCCACAGCCAACCATTTCGCGCGCGAGGTGCATATCGATGAGTTGGCCCACGCGCTGAAAATGGACCCGCTCGAATTCCGGCTCAAGAACCTGAAAGACGAGCGTTTGCGCGCCGTGCTGCAAGCCGCCGCCAACCGCTTCGGATGGGGCCCTGGCAAGAGCAAAGACAAAGGTATCGGCATCGCCGGAGGATTCGAGAAGAACGGGTACATTGCCACCTGCGCCCAAGTGGCTATCGAGGAGAATCGCATCCGTATTTTGCGCGTGGTCGAGGCATTTGACTGCGGCGCGGTGGTCAACCCCGATCACCTCAAGAACCAGATCCAGGGCGCGATCGCCATGGCCATCGGCGGCGCGCTGTTCGAACAAATCCGGTTCGGCGACGGGCAAGTCCTGAACCCGCGTTTCTCGCAGTATCGCGTGCCCCGCTTCAGCGATATGCCCGAGATCGACGTAGTCCTGGTGGATCGGCCCGACCTGCCATCGGCCGGCGCCGGTGAAACTCCCATCGTGGGCTTGGCCCCAGCCGTCGCCAACGCCGTCTTCCATTTAAACGGCGCTCGCCTTCGCTCCCTCCCGCTGGCCCTGTAGCGCATATACTCTTGCGCGCCGCGTCCCACTTATGGGGACGCCAGCCCCCCAAGTTTGTACCGTTACCAAAGCCCTATGTACCAGTACGGTTTTCTGGGTTATTTCCCCGTTTTCTACCCTAGAATCGGGTTGTAACTTATGAACAAGCTAACAGCCCCATTCTCACTATTCTCACTGATGGCGCTTCTGTGCGCCTCCATCCTACCCGCCACGGCCGGCATCGTCAATGTCACAAACAACTCTCAAGTGACCGTCGATACGGGAGATACCCTGGTCTTCTACATCTCCTCCGACTCTTCCGAAGGCCACGGATCGAATTATCCCGGCGAGATAGAGATGCTGCTGGGAGGAATGCCTCTCGGCGGACCCGTGTCCTCCATACCCGGTACGTCGGGCGTGTATATGACAGGCTTCCTATTCGACGGCACGCTCGAATCTCAGAACGGCTCCGTCTCGATTGCACTGACCGACCCGGATGCCACGCATCTGGGACTGCCTAACGGCGATATGCTGCTGACCCCCGGAGCGCGCAGCGGCGGATCCTACTCCGGCCCCATCGACCTGGTCTCCGCTGAAGTGACCATCGGTTCGCAACAAGATGCCGGCCTGTTCGGCTCCGGCGAATTCCAGATCGACATCAAGAACATCGGCGCCAACTACACGTTCGGCTATCCCGGCGCTTCCATCGGCAGCGACTCTTCCGCTTCCTTATTCAACCAGGACTGCTCCCAAAGCGTGGGAGCGCAAGTTATGAAGGTGGAACTCGTCGGCACTCCCGAGCCCAGCACCATCGGTTTACTCATCATTGGCTTAACCGTTATCGGAACGCGCCTGGGCCGAATGCGCCGGCGAGGCTAAGATTGAAACGGCCCATTCTGATAGCTCTCATCGCCCTTTCGGCTGCGGGATCGAACGCTCAAGCCGCCTCATGGCGCCGCGTCTTACGCATCACCCAAGCGGCCCTGTTGGCCAGCACCGCGGCTGACGCGGCATCCAGTTATGGTCAGCGCGAGTTGGATCCGGTATTGGGCCGGGGCCGCTACGGTGTCCGCCAAGCGTCCCTGGAGTTTGGGATCACAGGCGCGATGTTAGCCGCTCAACAGATCTTGGTGCATTACAAGCCGTTCCTCGCCAAACGGCTGGCCATCGTGAATATGGTCAGGGTGGGGGCTTTCACCGGCTTGGCTGTTTACAACGAACACTTGCGCTCCAATTAGACACGCCCGCTGGAGCCGCGCCCCACCCTGCAATGGCACCCGAGTATACTGGAATATGCCACACGCCGCGGTCGCAGTTTTCGCCGAGGCGGTGTCGTTACCAGACGGCAAAACTGCCGGACGGCGATCGCTTTCGCCGCCACCAGAGAAATCTACATGAGTGCCATTGCGACTACCAGTCAATTGAATCGCTCCATCGGGTTCTACGAGTCGACCCTGGGCAAGAAGGTGGTGATGGCCGTCACCGGCGTCATCCTGTTCGGATACGTGCTCGGCCACCTCATCGGCAACCTCCAGATTTATTCGGCGGACACCCAACAGATCAACCACTATGCGCACTTTCTGCACTCCCACGACGTCCTGCTGTGGGCCGTGCGCGCGCTGTTGCTGGCGTCGGTGGTGCTTCACATCACGGCGTCCGTGCAGTTGTGGCTATTGAAGCAGAAGGCCCGCCCTGAAGCCTACGTGAAGAAGGACGACGTGCCTGCCAGCTATGCAGCCCGCACCATGATCATGAGCGGCCCCATCATCGCCGCCTTCGTCATCTTCCACGTACTTCACCTGACGGTCGGCAGCGTTTTGCCGCTGCACACCCTGCCGGATGGCGGCATGGACGTGCGCGCGAACGTCATTACCGGATTTCAGAACCCCGCCGTAGCCATTTTCTATATCATCGCCATGGCGCTGCTCTGCATGCACCTCTACCACGGCCTCTGGAGCATGTTCCAATCCCTGGGTGTGAATCATCCCCGATATACGCCCATCATCAAGAAAGGCGCGGCCGTTTTCGCCTGGTTCGTGGCCATCGGCAATATTTCCATTCCGGTCGCAGTGCTCGCCGGTTTGCTGAGGCTGCCATAGAGGAGCGCATATGGAACTCGACGCCAAAATCCCGGCCGGACCCATCGAGACCCTCTGGGGCAGTCACAAATTCAATCTGAAGCTGGTGAATCCAGCCAACAAGCGCAAGTACAATATCATCGTGGTCGGGTCGGGGTTGGCAGGCGGAAGCGCGGCAGCCACGCTCGGCGAGCTGGGTTACAACGTCCAATGCTTCTGCTTCCAGGATTCTCCGCGCCGTGCGCACTCCATCGCGGCGCAAGGCGGCATCAACGCCGCCAAGAATTATCACGGCGATGGCGACAGCGTCTATCGCCTCTTTTATGACACCGTGAAGGGCGGCGACTTCCGTTCGCGCGAAGCCAACGTCTACCGGCTCGCGCAGATCAGCGTCAATATCATCGACCAATGCGTGGCGCAAGGCGTACCCTTTGCGCGCGAATATGGCGGCATGCTCGACAACCGCTCCTTCGGGGGCGCGCAGGTGTCGCGCACTTTCTACGCGCGTGGCCAGACTGGACAGCAGTTGCTGCTGGGCGCCTATCAGGCCCTGGAACGCCAGATCGGCGCGGGCCAGGTGAAGATGTACGCGCGCCACGAGATGCTCGACCTGGTGACGATCGATGGCAATGCCCGCGGCATCGTTACACGCGACCTGATCACCGGCAAGATCGAATCCCACGTGGCCGATGCCGTGGTGTTGGGCACTGGCGGCTATGGTAACGCTTACTATCTTTCAACTAACGCGAAGGGATGCAACGTCACCGCCAACTGGCGCGCCTATAAGAAGGGTGCGCTATTCGCTAATCCCTGCTTCACCCAGATCCACCCCACCTGCATCCCAGTCACCGGCGAATACCAATCCAAGCTCACACTAATGAGTGAGTCGCTGCGCAACGATGGCCGCATCTGGGTACCGCTGAAGAAAGGCGACCGGCGTCCGCCCAACCAGATTCCGCCGGAAGAGCGCGACTATTATCTGGAGCGCCGCTATCCCAGCTTCGGCAATTTGGTGCCGCGCGATGTGGCTTCCCGCAATGCCAAGGCGGTTTGCGACGAGGGCCGCGGCGTGGGCGAATCCGGCCTGGGCGTCTATCTCGATTTCAGCGAAGCGATTCAGCGGCTTGGCAAGCACGTCATCAAGGAGCGCTACGGCAACCTGTTCGATATGTACGAGCGCATTACCGGCGAGAATCCTTACGAAGCGCCCATGCGCATCTATCCGGCCATTCATTACACCATGGGCGGGCTGTGGGTGGATTACAACTTGATGAGCACCATCCCCGGTCTCTATGTTACGGGTGAGGCTAACTTCTCCGATCACGGCGCCAATCGCCTGGGCGCCAGCGCGCTGATGCAGGGGCTCTCCGACGGTTACTTCATCGTCCCGTACACGATAAGCAGCTATCTGGCAAGTTCGAAACTTGAAAAGGTGGACGCCGGGCAGCCGGAATTTCTGGCGGTGCAGGAGGAGGTCGCGCAGCGGACCCG
>DATNMW010000175.1:0-2338 GCA_035602155.1 Bryobacteraceae bacterium
AGACGGGGGAAAAGAAGCCCAAGGCGCCGGGCGCCCCCAAGAGTAAGGCTCCTGGGCATGGGCGCAACGGCGCTGCGGCGTATCGGGGAGCGCGCAAAGTCGAGGTTCCGCACGCATCGTTAAAGGCTGGCGACCCGTGTCCGGATTGTCAGCGCGGCAAAGTCTATCCGCAGCGCGACCCTGGCGTGCTGCTGCGGATCAAAGGGCAGGCGCCCATCGCCGCGACGGTGTATGAGTTGGAGAAGTTGCGGTGCAACTTGTGCGGGGATGTGTTTACCGCTGCGGCGCCAGAAGAAGCGGGGCAAGAAAAGTATGACGAGACGGCCGCCAGCATGATCGCCCTACTGCGGTACGGCAGCGGGTTTCCCTGGAATCGGCTGGAAGGCTTGCAGAAGAACCTGGGCATCCCGTTGCCAGTGGCGACACAATGCGAGATCGTCAAGGAAACCGCTGCCAAGATCCAACCCGCGGGCGATGAGTTGATCCGCCAGGCAGCCCAAGGCGGCTTGATGCACAACGACGACACTTCCATGCGCGTGCTGTCCCTGGATCGGGGCGCAGCGAGCGATGTGGACCTGGCCGCAGAGCGGACGGGGGTGTTCACCACCGGAATCGTATCCATCGGCGAAGGCTATCGGATCGGACTGTATTTCACCGGGCGCAAGCATGCCGGAGAGAATCTGGCCGACGTGTTGAAGCAGCGGGCGGCGGGCCTGGAAGCGCCCATCCAGATGTGCGACGCGCTGTCGCGCAATCTGCCCAAGTTGCCGCGGGAGCTGGAAATCATCATCGCGCACTGTCTGGCCCATGCTCGCCGCTACTTTGTGGAAGTGACGCCAAACTTCCCGCAGGAGTGCCGTTTCGTATTGGAGAGTCTGGGTGAAGTTTATGGGTACGACGAAGCGGCGCGGGCGCAGGGCATGTCTCCCGAACAGCGCCTCCGCTTCCACCAGGAACACAGCGGGCCAGTGATGGAAAGGCTGCATATTTGGCTTGACGCTCAGTTCGACGAGAGAAGAGTGGAGCCTAACTCCGGCTTGGGCCAGGCGATATCTTACTTACTCAAACACTGGGACAGACTGACTCTGTTTCTGCGGCAACCGGGCGCGCCGCTGGATAACAACGTCTGTGAGCGGGCATTGAAGAAGTCCATCCTGCATCGTAAAAACTCTCTGTTTTATAAGACTCGCAATGGAGCTCGGATCGGCGACTTATTCATGAGCCTGATTCACACCTGCGAGTTGAACGCCGCCGACCCGTTCGACTATCTGAACCAGTTACAGCGGCACGCGGAGGAGTTGAAGCAAACACCGTCGGAGTGGATGCCCTGGAACTACCGCGCGACGCTGGCGCGGACCGGCGCACTCTTGGATGCGGCATAGGGTATGCTGAACCTTGCATGGCCGAAAAGGATAGTATTCGGCCATGCAGGAGCGACATCCCCAAATGGCCGCCAAACGGGCATTCGACAAGGCCAAATCGCCTAGGGTTTTTGGCCAGGCACGGAGGCCGGCGAAAATGTTCCGCGCCGGCATCTACGCCCGCGTTTCCACCAACGACCAACAGACCATCCCATTGCAGATCCGCGCCCTGCGCGAATACGCCGCCCGGCGCGGCTGGACGATCGCCTTGCAGGTAAAAGAGGTCGGCAGCGGCGCATCGCAACGGCAACTGCGGGAGAAGTTACTGGACGCGGCGCGCCGCCGCGAGATCGACGTGGTGCTGGTGTGGCGATTGGACCGTTGGGGACGGTCGGTGGCGGACCTGCTCGCGACACTGCAGGAACTGAATCACCTGGGCGTTGGCTTCGTTTCACTGACGGAGGCGCTGGACCTGACCACGCCGGCGGGACGCGCGATGGCCGCATTACTCGCCGTCTTCGCGGAGTTCGAAAGGGAGATACTGCGGGAACGGGTGCGCGCCGGCTTGGCCCACGCGCGACGGAACGGCCAGAAACTGGGACGGCCCACCACCGCGGCGACAAAAGCCGGCGAAGTGCGGACGCTACACCGTGCTGGCATCAGCAAGGCCGAGATTGCCCGCCGGTTGCAGATCGGCCGTACCTCAGTGCGCCGCATTCTGGCGTGACCCCAGAACAATAGGCCCGCTGATCCCTTACGCAGGCTTACCGAAAGGACACGGGTTGCTTGGAGGCATCAACTGAGAGTGGCGGCCGATGCACCATGGCAACTGCCGCAAATACCCCCTCCTTGCGCTCCGATTCCGAAAACGTTTCGATGATCAGAGACGCGTAGGCAGCGATGACGTGGGGACCTGGCGTGTCGAACAGGAAGAGCGTGTGCCGGCCTTCGCTCGCCCCAGATTCAAGAACCTTCTT
>DATNMW010000176.1:0-9625 GCA_035602155.1 Bryobacteraceae bacterium
AGTATGAACAGAGCACCAGCATCACCGCCAGCGAGCGCGCCAGCCGCACCCGCGAGGGCGTTTGCGCGGGCCAGTTCCACAATCGCCGCAGCAATTCGACACCGGCCAGAATCATCGCGAAGTCGAGTTCCGGAACCAGGCGATGGGGCTCGCCGATGACTCGGAATTTGAAATAGTAGTGCCCCAACACATTTAGCCCCATGAACAGCAGGCCGCCGGACAAGAAAACGGCGTAGGCGCGTCCGGGCTTCCGGGACGCAGCGCGTAACGAAACGGCCAAAAAAGCGGCGATGGCTAGGGCCAGCAGCGCCATAGACCACACATTGCCCGGAGTCGATACGTACCGCAGGTTCTCGATGGTAATTCGCAGGTAGGAGGGTGTGAGCCAGAACGCCGAAAGTCCGTAAGCCAACGCGGGAATCGCGCAGGCGCGCAGCCACATGCGGTGGCCGCAGTGAGTGACCCACAGGCTCCAGACCAGGATGGGGTAGAAAATGGCAAGCGCCGTCGCGCCATAGAAATTGGTCAGAGCTACCACCGCGGAGCATACCGCGGCAGCGGCCAGCGCAGCCGAGCGGCGCTTCTCGAGTGCCAGCCAGGCAAACGCCAGCGCGAACGGCAGCAGCGCGAGCGACGAGATGTGCGGTCCTTCGCCGTATCGCAACAGCACCCATAGGCGCCAGGGCGCGAGGTACTGCGCATCCATCCTTATCGGACGAATGAAGAGAAACGCCGGCGACACCAGCGCCGAGGCCGCCGCCGCCAGCCAGGCCGCGCCGCGCGACCGGCTCATCACCCACACCAGAAAATACACCCCCGCGATGCCCATCGAGTAGAGCAGCGCGGTATAGACGTGATACGCCTTCGCTGGAATGTAAATGCGCGACAGCAAGGCGGTGCCATAGCGCAAGACCGGCGGATACAGGTAGTCGTAGCGCGTGCCGCAGTACCAGAGCGGCTGCCACTGGGGGTGAGGCCAGTGGTCTTTCAGAAAGCGGCCGTCCGCGATGAAGGTGCTTTCGATGGAATCCCAGCGGTCCAGATACTTCGCCTTGAAGAGTGGCTTGATCAGCACCGCGGTGAAGAGAAAGATCAGCAGCAGATCCAGGAGGAGCCTGGCGCGCCGCACCCGTTAACTCTTCCGCCTAGCCGGCTGGGCCCCAGGTTGATAGCGGCGCTGCAAACTATCGAACTGGCGGTGATAACCCCATCCCCATCGGTACATCAGATACTTGGCCAGCAGCACCAGGATGGAGCAGCCGTAGAGACTGCTTTGGAAGAACGATGCCGACGAGGCCTGCGCGAAATAGCGGGTGGGTACGGGGACCTCCGTGATACGCATACCCAGCGCCACCATCTGCGCCATAATCTCCTGGTCGAAGATGAACTTGTCGGAGTTGGTTTCCAGGTTTACGGATTCCAGCACTTCCCGGCGGAAGGCGCGATAGCCGGTATGATACTCGGAGAGTTTCAGGCCGAAGGTAACGTTCTCCGCCCAAGTAAGAAACCGATTGGAAATATATTTCCACCAGGGCATGCCTTGCTTCATGGGATTGATTCCCATCAGGCGCGATCCCAGCACGGCGTCGGCGCGGCCCTCCTGTATGGGACGGACAATCTCGGGCAGCAGCGTGGGGTCGTACTGATAATCCGGGTGCACCATCACCACGATGTCGGCGCCCGCCTTCAGCGCCTCGCGATAGCAGGTTTTCTGATTCGCTCCGTATCCATAGTTGCGATTGTGGACGAAAAGCTCCAGCCCCATGCTGCGCGCAATTTGGGCGGTTTCGTCGGAGCTGCCGTCGTCCACCAGGATGACCAGGTCCACGAGTTCGTGCGGCAGGTCCTGATAGGTCATGTGCAGGGTCTTGGCCGCATTGTAAGCCGGCATCACCACTACGACTTTGGGCTTGTCAGTCATGCTTCCGTCTCCGGCGCCGCACTGATAATGAATTGGTAGGCGAACATAGTCTTCCACAAACGGGCGGATTCATACGACATCCGCTCCAATGCGCGCACGGCGGCGGAGCCTTCCCATTTTGGCAGAGCCAGGCCGATGGGCACGCCGGAACAGCGAACCGTTTCGATGCGGAATTCGGCGTTATGGAACAGGTCGAGCCAGCCGCGCCAAGTATAGAAATGCAGATGCGTGCGGTCGAATAGGCCGCGGTCTTCGGCGGGAAAGCGGCCGGTGAGAACGTTCCAGCGGAAGTAAGCGTGGCCGCTGTTGGGAAGCGAGCAGACCAGCCGTCCGCCGGTCGCGAGCACGTTGCGCAACTCGCGCAACAGGAGCGCGGGTTGGCGCAGATGCTCCAGCACGTCCGCGCAGATGACGAAGTCGAAGCGTCCGGGTAGAGCCGGCAATCCCAGATCCAGATCGGCTTCCAGCAGGTCGATGGAATCCGGAAATCGGGTGCGCGCGGCGCAGGGCGAATCGATGCCGGTGACCCGATAACCACGGCTGGCGAGGATGGCGCCCAGGTAGCCGGCGGCGCAGCCTACGTCCAGCACGCGGCGGCCTTGGCCTGCGGGCGGCAAGCTGGCCAGCAGCAGACTGTGGCTGCTGTATGGGGCGTCTTTGAATTGATACGGCGATGCGGCGGCCGGCACCATCAAGTCAGATTATCCCGCATTCCGCTGCCATAATGACTGTGAGGTATCGATGTTCCAACAGATAGCCGTGGCCCTGGCGCTGTTGCTGCCGCTCGCCGGGTGCGGCAGCTTGACCAGGCATGGCCCTATCGACGCGACCCTGGCCGCCTACGTTTCGCCGGATGCGGTGGCACTGGCGGGCATCCAAGTGGATCAGGTCCGCGCCACACCCATATACCGCGCGCTGGCGAAACGGCTGGGGCAGTTCCCGGTGGTTAGCGAGGCGCATGAACTGCTACTCACGAGCGACGGCAAGAATGTGCTGGCTGTCGCGCGTGGCGACTTTGCCGCGCAGAACCAGAGCGACGCGATCACTCTCATCGGTAAGACCATCGCGCTGGGCGGCTCCGCCACAGCCGTGCGGGCGGCCATCGATCAATCGAAGAGCGGCGTCCACGCGGCTCCCCGCGATTTGATGGCGCGCGTCGATGCGCTGCCCGCCGATGCTCAGATCTGGGCGGTGGTCGCGGGCTGGCGGGGCGCTACGGCTGACCAGCTTCGCGAAATGGGGAATTTCGCCAACCTGGATCGCGTGCTGCGCTTGGTGGAAGGCGCCAGCCTGACCGTCGACCTGCGTGCGGGAGTGCACGCTGCCTTAGTCGGAGATTCCCGGACGGAGGCGGACGCCAAGACCCTGGCGGACTCGTTGCGCGCGCTGGCCAGCTTGGCCCGCATGGGCGTGCAACGCAAGCCGGACCTGGTGCGCGCATTGGACTCGATCCTGGTGAAGCAAGAGGGACGGGGGGTACAGGTAACCGTCGATATAACGGAAGACCTGGCGGAAAAACTGGTAAGGTAGCCGCGGTGCTAGAATTTCCCACAGAGGTTCGATTATGAATAGCCGAAGAAGTTTCGTGCTTGGCGCGGGCGGCGCGGCCATCTCGCTGATGGCCGGCAAAGCTTCCGCGAATAGCCGCGTGCGGGTTGCCGTGCTGGGTGTCAACGGACGCGGCAGAGATCACATCAACGGGTTCAACGCGCTGCCCAACGCCGAAGTCGTGATGCTGTGCGATCCGGACCGAAACGTGCTGACCGAGCGCGCGGAGCAGTTCGAAGCCAAGTATCACCGCAAGGTGCAGACCGAGCAGGATCTGCGCAAGGTTTTCGACAACAAGGAAATCGACGTGGTCAGTGTGGCAACGCCGAATCACTGGCACGCACTGGCCACCATCTGGGCATGCCAGGCGGGCAAGGACGTGTACGTCGAGAAGCCCGGCGCGCATAACATCTACGAAGGCCGCAAGATGATCGAGGCGGCGCACCGTTACAACCGCATCGTGCAGCATGGCGTGCAATTGCGTAGTTCGGAGGCCATCAAGGAAGCCGTGCAGTTGATGAACACAGGCGTGATCGGCAAGGTCTACATGGCGCGCGGCCTGGTATTCCGGGTTCGTCCGTCGGTGGGGCATAAGGGCAACGAGCCTGCGCCCGATTATCTGAACTGGGATATCTGGCAAGGGCCTGTTCAGGAGCGTCCCTTCACGCGCGCGCTGGTGCATTACAACTGGCACTGGCATTGGGACTATGGCAACGGCGACGTGGGCAATCAGGGCATTCACGAAACAGACATGTGCATGTGGGGCCTGGGAGTAGGTCTGCCCAGCCGGGTCACTTCCATGGGAGGCAAGTTTCTGTGGGACGACGATAAGGAGACGCCCGAAACGCAAACCTCCATCTATCATTATCCCGAGCAGAAGAAGATCATTCAGTTTGAAGTGCGTCCCTGGTATACAAACCTGGAGGGCGGCGTCGGCGTGGGCAACATCTTCTATGGGTCGGAAGGTTACTTGGCGATTAATGGCTACGACTCTTACGAGGTGTTCCTCGGCGAGAAGCGCGAGCCGGGGCCCAAGCGCAAGGCCGGGGGCGACCATTACGCCAACTTCATCAAAGCCGTGGAGAGCCGCAAGTCGAGCGACCTGGACGGGCCTGTGGAGACGGCGCATCTGGCGTCGTCACTGGCGCATTTGGGGAATATCTCGTATAGGCTCGGGCGGCAATTGCAGTTCGATCCGGCGGCTGAGCGATTCGTGGGGGATGAGGAAGCTAATAAGATGCTGACGCGGAAGTATCGCGCGCCGTATGTGGTGCCGGAGAAGGTGTAAAGGATCACAGCCAGTTCCGGGCGCGGCGGCCGATAAGCAAGGTGGATGGGCGAACCAACCCCGGGAAACGGTACAATCTCTAGCGGCACCTTCAAGCCTGTTTTCGGTCAGAAGCAGCCGGTCGGGAGACGATTGAGGAAAGCGAAAACGGACGCCGGATCGCCGCAAAACGGTTTGTTCGAGATTCCCCGGGTGACCAGACCCCGGCGTTCCCCGCTGTCTTTTTCTTTAGAGGACAACACGTCCGAAGGACTGAAGGCGCTGCTTGCGGCGAATCTGCATTACCGTGATGTCGCTTGGCCCGAGCCTTACGCGCGCACGACGCATCGGGTTCATTGCGGCGACGCGCGCGATTTGTCGTGGTTGCCGGATGCCTCCGTCCACCTGGTCGTGACCTCACCTCCGTACTGGACGTTGAAGGAATATGCGCACGGTAATGCAGCCCAAATGGGCCATTTCGAGGACTATGAACATTTCCTCGCGGAACTGGATCGGGTATGGCGCGAATGCCGGCGGGTTCTGGTTGGCGGTGGCAGGATCTGCTGCGTCGTGGGCGATATCTGCATTCCGCGCAAGAAGGGCGGCAGGCACTACGTAGTCCCGCTCCACTCGGACATACAGGTTCGCGCACGCAAGCTCGGCCTCGATTGTTTGCAACCGATCCTCTGGCACAAAATTGCGAATGGCGCGATGGAGGCTGAGGGTAACGGGGCCGGCTTCTATGGGAAACCCTACCAACCGGGCGGAATTATCAAGAACGACATCGAGTACATCCTGTTTCTTCGCAAGGGGGGAGAATACCGCACGGCGCCTTCGCTACAGAAGGCTCTTTCGATGTTGACGCGGGAGGAAATGAAGACGTGGCAACGCTCCATCTGGACCGACCTGCGGGGCGCCTCGACTCGCGATGGGCATCCCGCCCCGTATCCCGTCGAACTGGCCGACCGGCTGATCAGATTGTTTTCATTTGCCGGGGACACCGTTTTGGATCCATTTGCGGGCACCGGCTCGACTTCGCAGGCTGCTATCGTGGCAGGCAGAAATTCGATCGCCAATGAGGTCGAGGCTGCCTATGTCGAAATCGCTCGCCAGCGCATCTCAAAGGCGGCACGGCAACGCCATCTGGTAGGCGCGACCGAAGCCGAGGTCATCCTTGACAGAGAGGCCCGCACAACCCGAGTACCGGCTGCTGACGCAGTTCCAGCGGCTGTTTGAGGGTAAGGTCTATAAGCACAGAGCTTCCACTCAAGGCGACTTCGTGGCGATGCATCTCTACGAGGACTTGGTCGCTATCAATCGCTCCCCGAAACTGACTGACGCGGTAGTAAGCCGCAAAGAGCGAGTACTGAATGTTCAGAACAAGCGACGCGGTGTGGCCGCCCGGCGCGGCGATGGAACATTTGGCGAAGTCATTCCTGGTGAGACTGCCATGGTCGATTCCGGCTATCTTGTGCCGCGGGGACCGATCGCTACGGTCGAAATTGGCATTGAAGTCAAGGTGCTGGCGAAGGCCATGATCAAACAGATCGACCGCGTAATCAACGATCTGCGCAACCAAGTAGCCCAATTCAAGCGCGGAGGCGGTAACCCTATATGCGTAGCCATCGTCGGCATCAATCAAGCCGAGCACACGGTTGGATATGAAGGCGACCGGCCCTTTCCGACTACGGGAAAAAATGGCTTTCTGCACCCGTGCCAGGAAGCCGCGGCTGCGGAGCGGCGATTACGGGCCGACGCCGCGGCGGAGTTCGACGAATTCCTCGTGTTGCGCTTCAAGGCTACCAACGAACCTCCCTACCCGTTCGAATGGGCCGACTACACGGAGACGCGGCTGGACTATGCGGCGGCCTTGTCTCGAATCAGCGCCCGGTACCAACAGCGGTTCTGACTACGAATCTCCCTACGGCTTCCCGGCCAGCATGCGCTTCATTTCGCCGATGGCCCTGTGGGAAGCGGTGATGGCACCGCTGGTCGTCGACACGGGACCGGAGGAGTCCGTATTCGCGAAGAAGATGCGTTCCATGGGATGGCGCGCGGCGGGGATCACCTTTGTGTAAGTGCCCGGCGTAGCCATGAACATGGGATGCCCGCGGCGGTAGATGTGTACTTCCAGCGGGTCGGCGTTCGATCCGGGCAATAGCTTCTGCCAGTCGTGCAAGACACTCGCGGCCAGTTCGCGCGCGCCATCTTCGGTCAGCAGGCGGGCGCGCTCGGCTTCGCGCAACGGTGTGTAGAAAGTTAGTATGTTGTTCTCTTGATGGTAGCCGGGCTGGTTGCGAACGACCCAGTCGGCCACAATCACGTCGGTAAACGTATTGCCGGGACACCAGGTGTCATAGCCTCCATTGAACACCGGCTTATCGAAAATCAGATTGACTACCGGATAAGGAGCGTAGCGCATCCGATGCATGGCATCCTGCTGCGCCTTCGGCAGGCCCGCGACCAGCCGCCGCGTAATGAATTTGGGCGTGGCCATGATGACTGCCTTAGCCGTCACCGCCTTTACTTGCCCCTCGTGAACATAGGTTACTGTCACATCGCTCTTGCCTTGCTCCACGGCGACGGTGGTTGCGCCGGCCAGCATGCGATCGCTGTGACTCGCGTGCAGCCGCTCGGCGAGCTTGCGGCTGATAGCTCCCAGTCCGCCGGGGAATGTCACACGATCGTCGGGGTCATCGCCGGCGAAATCCTGGAAGTCGCCCAGACCTACTAGCGCGGAAGTATCCGCCGCGGTTGCGCCCCAATTGGACGGTCCATAAGTGTCCCACCAAGCTTTCAACTCGGGCGCGTAGTCTTTCAGAAGATCTGTCAGAGGCAAGGCGTCGAGTTCCCCGGCGCGCTTCATCAGATTCACCTTCAGCATTTCGTGCTTGAATTTGCGGAAGCTGTCGCGCACACTCTGGGGATAGGGGAGGTGGTCGAGACCGTCGTGCCAGGCGTGCGGAATGAACTCGCGATTCAGAATCAGGCCGTCGGGGCAGGCGATGGGCAGCGGCTCGATCCCCAACTCCCTGCATAACTGGATGACTCCGCTCTCGCTCTTCGACGTGTAGGCGGTGCCGGTGGCGAATGCTTGACCGGCATACTCTTCGAGGTATGCGTTGCCGCCCCAGTGCTCTTCCTTTTCGAGGAGCAGGAAGTCTTGGCCGCGCAGGAACCAGGCGCAGGAAAGACCGCTCATGCCGCCGCCTACGACCACGATGTCGTGCCGCGCGGAAGCCGGCGGCCGCGAGAAGAGGTGGCCATCGCGCACCTGGTGGCAGATTTCGTTGTGCTCTCCATCGACGGCCGGCGCGGGAGCCGGCGCGGCCAGCAGCGACAGATCCACCGGGCAGCCCGCGGCCACCGATCCAGTCACTACGAATTTGATGAAGTTTCTACGATTCGATTCCATAACCCAAACCCTGCTTTGCGCGTAGCCGGTACCACAACACAATTGTCAGCAGCGAGAACGCGAAGATAGCAGCGGACACAGCGTTGATTTCGGGCGTAATCCCCCGCCGTAACCGAGACCAGATTTCAAGCGGCAGCGTATTGTCGCGTCCGATGAGAAAGAAGCTGACCGCGATTTCGTCCATCGAGAGGGTGAAGATCAGCAGGCCCGCACCGGCGATGGAGAGGCGCAAGTTGGGTACGGTGACGCGCCAGAAGGTCCGCCACTGGCTGGCGCCGAGATCGAGCGAGGCTTCTTCCTGCGCGCGGTCGAGCTTCTGCAAGCCCGCGAAGATCTCGGTGGTGGCGACGGAGATGAGCGCGGCGCCGTGCCCGAGCATGATAGTCAGCAAACTGAGTTTCATGCCGGCGGTGACGAAGAGCATCAGCAACGAGAGGCCCGTGATGATGCCGGGCAGAATCAGCGGCAGCAGCACCAAGCGGCGAAATACGGACTTGCCTGGGAAGGAGGCGCGATCCAGCGCCAGGGCCGCGGGGAAGCCCAGTAGCAACGCGATGAGCATGGCCGCAGCAGCCACCATCAGGCTATTCCCGACCGAAGACAACAGCGCGTCGTCATCCAGCAGCATGGCGTACCAGCGCAGAGTCCAGCCGTGCGGCGGAAATCCGCCCACACTTTCGCCGTTGAAGGAATAGATACAGAGCACGGCTATGGGAAGATACAAAAACGCGAAGACCACCAGGGCGTGGACGCGCAGCCAGGGAGCGCGTTTCATCGGAAGCTCCAGCGCTTTTCCAGCCGCTCGGTGGCCATCAGGAGCAGCACCACGAATAGCAACATACACAGGGAGATGGCGGCGCCCAGCGGCCAGTCATAAGCCGCGCCGAACAGGCTGACGACGACGTTCGAAATCATGATGCCTCCCGGTCCGCCGAGCAGCAGCGGCGCCAGAAAATCGCCGAGGCTGAGCACGAATGCGAAGGTCGCGCCGGCCAGCACACCCGGCAATGCCAGGGGCAGGATGACGGTGCGGAAGATGCGGAAACCGGAGGCGCCCAGGTCCGCGGACGCTTCCACCAGGTTGCGCGGTATGTGTTCGAGCGACGCGTAGATGGGCAGGAATGCGAATGGGGTGTAGATGTGAGTGAGTGTGAGTACCACGGCGAATGGACTATAGAGGAGAAACTCGACGGGATGCCGCGCGACGCCGGTATATTGCAGCAGGGTGTTCAAAACGCCATCGCTGCCGAGGATAGTCTTCCACGCATAAGCGCGCACCAGGTAACTCACCCACAGCGGAATAATGACGAGTTGATAGAGCAGTTCTTTGCGGGCATGCGCGCCGAAGGATACATAGTAAGCGAGCGGGAAGCTGAGCGCGAGTGACAGGGCCGTGACCATGCCGGCGATGCGCATGGATCGCAGCAGCACCTGGAAGTAGACCGGGTTGCGGACAAGCTGACGGTAGTTATTT
>DATNMW010000177.1:0-17533 GCA_035602155.1 Bryobacteraceae bacterium
CTCCGGCATTTTGACAGAGTCGCTACAGCCTCCGGACCGGTGACTGAGATTCTGAAGCGCTGGAGGGTTCCGGCTCGTAAGCTGAAGACTATTCCGAACGGGGTCGATATGGAGCCATTCCGCGGTCCAGTCCGCGAGCCGGCGCGGGATCTGCGCAATGAACTCGCCGGCAGCTCCGAACGGCTGGTTGGATTTGTGGGCAGACTGGTACCGGACAAAGGCGGCGCTATGCTGCTTTCCGCCGCGCGGGCCGTGCTGGCCGTGTACCCCAATGTGAAGTTCGTGTTTGCCGGCGATGGTCCGGCTCGCGCCGAATGGGAAGCGTTGGCCGTGCGGCTGCGCATCGCCACCCGAGTGGTATTCGCCGGTAAGCGGGACGACATGCCCGCCGTGTATGCTGCGTTGGACATCGTGGTGCTGCCATCCTTGCAGGAAGCCATGCCCATGTGCCTGCTGGAAGCGCTGGCTGCCGCCAAACCGGTGGTCGCTACGGCGGTGGGCGCCGTCCCTAGGCTAATTGTTCCGGGCGTTACTGGATTGCTTTGCGAGCCGGGAGATGCCAATGCACTAGCGACGGCCATCCTCCGGCTGCTCCGCGATCCGGAATTGGGCCGCACGCTGGGAGGCAACGGGCGCGCGCACGTAGAGCGGAATTTCTCCGCCGAGGTGGTGGGCCGCAGTTACATCGGTTTGTATCAAGAGGCATGCGGGGCAGGTTGGCAGCCTGCGGGCCGATTGTCAATCGGCCCATCCAGCTCCACAGGCTGCGACGTTACGATTATCGTGGCCTGCCGAAACGAGTGCGGACACATCCGCCAGTTCATGGACTCGCTGCTGGCGCAGGATATGTCCGGCATGACATGGGAAGCGATCGTCGCCGATGGCATGAGCGGCGACGGTACGCGTGAAATCCTGGGGGAATACGCCGCGCGGCATGCGGAACTGCGCACCATCGACAATCCGCGGCGCGTGGTATCGCCGGGCCTGAACGCAGCTATTCGCGCGGCCCGGGGCTCAATAATCATTCGCATGGATGCGCACACGCTTTACGCGCCCGACTATTGCCGCCGGTGCGTGGCGGAACTGGAGCGTACCGGCGCGGACAACGTGGGCGGTCCGGCGCGGACCCGCACACAAGGGACCCGCGCGCGGGCTTTCGCCGCCGCATATCATTCCCCGTTTTCTACCGGCGCCCGCTTTCACGACGAGAATTACCGGGGTTGGATCGATACCGTGCCTTATGGCTGCTGGCGCAAGGAAACCCTGGAGCGGCTGGGCCTTTTCGACGAGGCCCTGGTGCGCAATCAGGACGATGAGTTGAACCTACGGTTAACGCGGGCAGGCGGGAAGATCTGGCAAAGTCCGGATATCGTGTCCTGGTATTCGCCGCGAGCTACGCTTACCGCTCTGTTCCTCCAATACTTCCAGTACGGATTCTGGAAAGCGGCTGTTGTTCGCAAGCACAGGCTTCCAGGCTCGTGGCGGCACCTGGTGCCAATGGCATTCGTGCTGGCGCATATCTTGCTGTTCGCGGCGTGCATCGTTACGGTGGCCTCCAACGCACGGGGATTCGCAGTGGCCGGTGGGTTATGGCTGATGCTGTTGCTGGCGTACGCCGCGGCCAATGTTACGGCGTCCGTGGCCGCCGCGCGGAAATCCGGATGGGCTACGCTCCCCTATCTGCCGGCGGTGTTCACGGTGTATCACTTCTCCTGGGGTTTAGGCTTCCTCGCGGGCTTCCGCTGGTTTCTTCCCGGCGCGGCCCAGCCACTAACGAATAAGTCTTTCTTCACGCGGATTTCGCGTTAACCACATCGGAACTATCTATGCGCAGGCTTGTCGACATCATCGCCGCCGCGATGGCGCTGGCGGTGTTAAGCCCGCTACTGGCGGCCATCATGCTGGCCGTCTTCATCTCGTCGCCCGGCAGCCCGTTTTATGGCGGCTGGAGGGCGGGCCAGAACGGACGGAACTTCAGGATGTGGAAGTTCCGGACCATGATCGCAGACGCGGCGAAAATGGGGCCGATTACCGGCAAGAACGACCCCCGGGTCACGCCGCTGGGCCGCATTCTGCGGAAGACCAAACTCGACGAATTGCCCCAGTTCTTCAATCTTCTGTCAGGCGACATGACCCTGGTCGGCCCGCGACCGGAGTCGCCCGAGATCGTGGCGTTGTATACGCCCAGGCAACGTGTAGTACTGGCGGTCAAGCCCGGCCTTACCGGGAAGGTGCAACTGGACAGCGGCGATGAGTCCGAAACGATTCCGGAGGGCGTGCAGGCTCTTGACTATTACCTGACGCACTTAATGGATCGCAAGCTTCAAATGGATCTCGACTACCTGCGCGGACGCACCGTTTTCACGGACTTCAAGGTTGTCTTAGCCACGGCGGGTCTGGTGTTCCGCGCATTCGCCGGACGCTAACCGCATTCACATTTATCGGAGGAATTCTTTAATGCAATCCCGGGTTGAAGTTCCCTATCACCGTGCCAGCATCGGAGACGAAGAGATCGACGAAGTCGTCCGCACGCTCAAATCCGGCTGGCTCACCACCGGTCCCCGGACCGCTCAGTTCGAGCAGGAATTCGGCGCCTACGCCGATGTTCCGCACGCGCTGGCGGTGAATTCGTGCACCTCGGGATTGCATCTGGCTCTGGCGGCGCTGAATATCGGCCCGGGCATGGAAGTGATTACCACGCCGCTGACGTTTTGCGCGACCGTAAACACGATTATCCACACCGGTGCGACACCGGTACTCGCGGACGTGGGCGGCGACGGAAACATCGATCCCGCCTCCATCGCCGCGCGTATCACGGACAAGACGAGGGCCATCGTCCCCGTACACTTCGCCGGCTTGCCGTGCGAGATGGACGCCATCTGGTTCCTGGCGCGGCGGTACGGGCTCGACGTGATAGAGGATTGCGCCCACGCAGCCGGATCGTTTTACCAGGGCGGACACGCCGGCGCGGCCAACCCGGTGACCGGCGAACACAGCGCCGCCTCGGTCTTCAGCTTCTATGCGGTGAAGAATCTGACCACCGGCGAGGGAGGCATGGTGCTTACGCACGACGAAGAGATGGCCTCCCGGATGAAGATCCTGTCGCTGCACGGCATCAGCAAGAACGCCTGGAACCGTTATTCCGATCGCGGACACTGGCGCTACGAGGTGCTGGAGTCCGGTTACAAGTACAACATGAGCGACATTCAAGCTTCCATTGGGATTCACCAACTGAGAAAGCTGGAAGGATTCATCGCGGCGCGCACGCGGTTCGCGGAGTTGTACAACAGCCTGTTGGCGGATGTCGAGGCAGTGGAACTGCCTGTCGGCAAAGCGGATTGCCGGCACGCATGGCATCTCTATACCTTGCGCTTGAATCCGGATCGGCTGGAGATCGGACGGGACGAATTCATCGAACAGCTTAAAGAGCGCGGGGTCGGCACGAGTGTCCATTTCATTCCGATCCCGCTGCATCCGTTTTTCGCCGAGCGCGCCAAACTGCGCCAGAACCGTTGCCCCAACGCCCTGGATCTCTATCCGCGCTTGATTTCTCTGCCCCTCTTTCCGGCCATGACGGAGGCGCAAGTCCAGTATGTCGCGCAAGCCGTCCGGGAGATTGCCTGGAAATCGCGCAAGAAGCATTGGGCAGCCATGGCCGTGGCTGGCGACTAAAGTTCCTGTAAACAAGAAATGGTGGATTACTGATATGAAACCGGCAGGCATCGCCTCAGGTTTTTTCCGAATCGCTCTTCGCATGACAGCCGACTTCCTCATCGTGCAGACAGCCATGCTGGCCGCACTGATGGTGGTAGCTCTGCAGTTCCAGGCAGGTTCCGAACTGTCCGTGCGCGTGGGACTGGCCGAACTGCGGCACTACTATCTAACCTTATTTGTGCCTCTGTCGATTCTGTTTCCGGGCGTTTACGCCCTCAGCGGCTTGTATACCACGTCCCGTACTTACAGCACGGCGCTGGCGCTACGCCGGGCGGCATCCAGCGCCGGTATCGCCTCGCTGGGCATGTTGTCCGCCAGTTTCCTGCTGCCCAGGTCGCAGACTTTGCCGCGCATCGCCGCGCTTGTTTTTTCGGCCCTCGTAATCGCCGGCACGCCGGGCGTCCGCTGGCTGAAGCACACCCTGTTCGAGCATGAAAAAGCCGAGGGTCCCGCCACGGTCGCGCGCGGTGAATTGGTACTGGTGGTGGGCGGCGCCGGCTACATTGGATCGCTGGTGGTCCGCGCGCTGCTCAAGCGCGGATTCCGCGTGCGGGTGCTCGACAGCCTGGTCTACGGCGCATCGGCCATCGAGGAGGTGCTCGACCATCCGCGGCTGGAGTTCATGCGCGGCGACTGCCGCAACATCCAGGACGTGGTCAGCGCCATGCGCGGCGCGGGCGCCGTGATCCACCTGGCCGCTATCGTGGGCGACCCGGCCTGCGATCAGGACCACAAGACCGCACAGGAGATCAACTACGCAGCCACCCGCATGATGATCGAAATTGCCAAAGGCGAACAAGTCCAACGATTCATTTTCGCCTCCAGTTGCAGCGTCTATGGCGCATCCGAGCAGGTTATGGACGAAAACTCCCAAGTCCAGCCGATCTCGCTGTACGCCGACACCAAGGTCGATTCCGAAGAAGCGTTGCTGGCTGCCGCCAATGGCAGCTTCCATCCCACCATTCTGCGTTTTGCCACTATCTTCGGCTTGTCGCCGCGGCCGCGATTCGACCTGGTGGTCAATCTGCTCACGGCGAAAGCCCTGAAAGAGCGGGTCGTCACCATCTACAACGGCGAACAATGGAGACCGTTCCTGCACGTCGCGGATGCGGCGGCGGCCATCGTGCGCGTGCTGCAAGCGCCCGTCGCGCTGGTCGGAGGTCAGATCTACAACGTAGGCGATAGCCGCCTGAACTACACGCTGACGGACGTGGCGGCCAAACTGGTCAAGTTCTTTCCGCATACCCGGGTCGAGCATATCGAAAACTCGGATCGCCGCAGTTACAGGGTTTCCTTCGATAAGATCAAGGGCCAACTCGGCTTTAACTGTTCGAAGAGCCTGGAGGATGGCATCTACGAAATCAAGGCCGCGTTCGAAAGCGGGCAGATATCCGATTACGGGGCGGCGTTGTACAGCAATGTCAAGTATTTGAAACAACACGGCAGCCCGCTGCAGACGGACGTGCTGGGGTCCCAAGTAATGGCGGCCTTGGCGCATAAGGCGTAGCCTTCCGGGTCGTTGCAGGAGGACAACTTAATGGACGCAAAATCTCTGCTTGCCTCTACATTACCTCTCCCGCTTCTGATGCGGGTGATGAGGGACCGGCCCTGGCTGACGCGCCGTTTCAGCGCCCAGATCAGTACCGCATTTCATATGCTGTATCACAGCTCCGCGAACCGGACCTGGAGAAACACTTATTGGATGGGCACGCCCGTCCTGAAAGTGCCGCTGGATCTTTGGATTTATCAGGAGATTCTATTCGCATTGAAGCCCGATCTGCTGATCGAAACAGGCACTTACAATGGGGGCAGCGCTTTCTTTTTCGCATCGATCTTCGATTTGATCGGCAAGGGCCGCGTTCTGACAATCGATATCGAAGACCGTCCCAATCGCCCGCAGCACCCGCGCATCGCCTATTTGCGGGGATCCTCTACTGCGCCGGACATCTTGGACACGGTGCGCGACGCCATTCAGCCGCGGGATACAGTTCTGGTGACGCTAGATGGAGACCACGCCGGACCGCACGTGCTCGATGAGCTGCGGATCTACAGTAAGCTCGTTTCGGTTGGCAGTTACCTGATTTTGGACGACACGAATCTGAACGGCAACCCGATCTCCCGATGGTTTGGACCGGGCCCCATGGAAGCGTGCCGCGAGTTCTTGCGCGAAACCGGCGACTTCGAAGTCGACGAAACCCGCGAGAAATTCTATCTGACATACAGCCCCCGCGGTTTTCTGAAGAAAGTGCGCTAATATGCCGCCAATAATATCCGTGATTGTGCCGGCGCTGAACGAGGAAAGCGTCATCGGCCGGTGTTTGGCTTCGTTGAAACAGCAGAAGCTGCCGGCGGACTGTTTCGAAGTCATCGTGGTGGACAACGGATCGACGGACCGCACACGGGAGATTGCGGGAAGTTTTGGCGGTCGGCTGTCCGTCACCGTGCTGGAGAGAAGCGGCGTGCGGATCTCGGCATTACGGAACTTCGGTGCGGCAGCGGCCATGGGCGAGTTTCTGGCATTCCTGGACGCGGATTGCGTGGCGCCCCGGCACTGGCTTCAACAGACGGTCGATTTGCTGCGTGCGGACGCATTTCGGATTATCGGCGCACAGTATCGCATTCCGGCAAACTCATCCTGGGTGGCCAAAGCCTGGTATGGCGATTTGTGGCGGATGAAAGACGGTCCCGTTTCATACGTGCCTGGCGGCGACATGGCAGTCGGCCGCGAATTGTTCATAAATCTGGGGGGCTTTGACGAGACTATTGTCACCAGCGAAGACACCGAGTTCTGCGAACGGGCGGCCGCGTCGTCGGTGCCCATACTAGCCTTACCGTCGCTGAGTGCCGTGCACTTAGGCACACCGCAAACGCTGGAAGCTTTCTATAGGAAGCAATCCTGGCACGGCGTCAATGTGCACAAAGTGTTTCTGCGAGACATGTTGCACTCGAAGTCCCGCAAGGCGATGCTCTTTGCCGTATATATGCTGATAGGCATCGCCACAGCCGCAGCCGGCGCAGGTGCGGGCATGCTTTTCGGCAGCGTCCCCGCGCCCTTGGCGGGAGCCGCGGTGTTCCTGGTGGGCCCATTGATGCTGGCCCTGCTCGCGTGCGCGGAACGTAAGAACTGGAGCCAATTTCTTCCGCTGACGCTATTATATGCCGCCTACGGAACGGCACGCGCCCTATGCCTGCTGGGCATCGGGGGCGCCCGCAAGCCACGTACCGCCGTCGGCACGCCAGCCCGGATCGGCCGCGCGGCTGAGCCTTTCGCCTAGCCCCATCCACTAACGCTATGTCACTTCACTTCGGCGCCGAAGGATCCCTTGCGTCGCTCATGTACATAGGCGCTATTCTCGCAATTTTGGCCAGCGTCTTCTGGAGGCCGGTGGCAGGTATCTTCTACCTGGCGCCGCTGATCCCGCTGCAGACGATGCGTTATCGCCTGAACACGTTTCCGTTGGGCGCCAGCGTGGTCACCATTGTCCTGCTGGCAGTCGCGATCGGCGTCATGCGGCGTAGAAGGCCGGTTCTCCCGAAGACACCGTGGACCGTACTTATCGGCATTTACGCGATTTTTACGCTTCTTTCGCTGGTACTGGGCTCGCTTTACCTGGGTGCGCCAATGCCATTCCCGGGCACCGAGAGGTTCTCGGTCTGGGCCGATTACATGATGATGCCGGCCCTGCTTTTATTGGTGGCGGCAGTCGAACCTACCCGGATTCAGATGAAAGCCATCATCGTCCTGATGTGCCTCGCCGTGCTGGCGCTCGACCGCAACTTCATGAGCACTGTGTCGGGCCGCGATTTTTCCGCCTTCTCCTACGATCTCCGCGATGCGGGCAGCATGGGTTATGCAGGCATTAACGGGATGGCGGCTTTCGAGGCGCAATTCGTCATCTTCCTGCTGGCCCTGGCGGCTTTCGAAAAGAATGTCCTGATCAAGCTCTCATACTGGGCGCTGGGCGGGCTTTCGGCGGTCTGCCTGATGTATAGCCTGTCGCGGGGCGGCTACGTGGCGATCCTGGCGGGCTGGCTGTTCTTGGGTCTGGCGAAGAAGCGCTGGATGCTGGTGGCCCTGATGGCGTTCATTTTCACATGGACCGCGCTGGTGCCCAATGCTGTCCGGGAGCGGGTTACGATGACCTATGACTCCGGCAGCCTCGACCATTCGTCCGAAACCCGCGTCACCTTATGGCAAGACGCCATGCAGGTGTTCGATGCCAATGTCATCCTGGGCTCCGGATTCAACACTTACGCGTACATGCACCGGGTGGGAGATTACGAGGACACGCACAACTTCTTCCTGAAACTCCTGGTGGAAACGGGCGTCTTCGGATTAGCGCTATTCCTCTGGCTGTTAGGCAAGACCTTCCGCGTGGGACTTGGTTTCTCGCGCAGGGCCAAGGATCCCTTCTACGCTTCCCTGGGACTCGGCCTGGCGGCGTGGCTGGTGACCGCTTTTGTCGCTAATATGTTTGGCGACCGCTGGAACTTTCTTCAGGTCTGCGGTTACCTGTGGGTCATTGCCGGCATGGTCGCCCACGCTCTAAGAGTGGAAAATGCCGATGCGGCGGCGCGCGATGCGGCCGAGGATGCCGAAACGCCGCTGCCGGACGACGCGGTCCTGGCATAGTTCCTCATTCTCAGCGACCGTCAAGGCACTCGATCAAATGGATTTATCACGCTCAGTGGCCGGCGAAATGAAGAAGTTGGTCCAACACTCCTCCCACTATCTGGCGGGTCTGTTCGGCGGCCTGGCAATCGGTTTCATCTCGTTTCCGATCTTCACCCGGATATTCTCGGTGGCCGACTACGGCATGATCGACTTCATCCAGAAGATCCTGCTGGTACCCACCGCGCTATCCAAAGCGGGGATGCAAAACTCGGTGCTGCGGTTCTACAACCAAAAGGAATTCTCGGCGAATCTCCAGTCCGCACGGAGCTATTACACGACCATGCTTTTCGGCGTGGCCGGCATGGCGGTGGCCATTACGCTGGTCTTCCTGGTTGCGGTGAAACTGGTGCTGCGGCATCTCATCGACGGCCCGCTGGCGACCCTGCTGTGCTTCGCGTCGGCGTTGATTTTGTTGCGCGCGATCGAATCCATTCTGCTATCGTTCTTGCGCATCGAGGAGCGTACCGCGGCATACAATGCGGCATCGGTTCTGATGAAGGCCGCCACAGTAGGGACGGTCTGCGCATTCTTGCCATGGCTCGGACGGTCCGTGCGGACCTACTTATCCGGCACCATGGTGGCGGAACTGGCGATCGTAGCGGTTCTGGTATTGTGGCTGTTCCGCCGGCGGCTGCTGAGCGCAATCGGTTTCGACCGCGCGCTATTCCGCTCCGCGGTCGGATTCGGATTGCCGCTGGTGTTCTATGAATTGGCCGGCGTCATCCTGCTGACAGCCGACCGTGCCCTCGTGCGGTACTATCTGGGCGCCGAAGCCCTGGGTTACTACTCGGTCGCCTATGGCTTGTCCCAGTATGTAAACGACTTGATGACAGTGCCTCTCGGCCTCGCGATATTGCCCATCTACCTGCGCCTTTGGACCGCGGAAGGCCGCGCCAGAACCACGGAATTTCTGCACGTCTCGCTGGACTTCTATCTGATGGCGGCCGTCGGCATCTACATGCTGGTGACTTTGGGATCGCACGACGCCCTGGTGCTGCTGGCCTCGCCGAAGTACCTTGGCGCGGACAAACTCATACCGTATCTGGTGGGCGGCCTGTTGATCTACACCACGCATGTTTTTCTCTGCGCCGGGCTGCTGATTCAGAAGAAGACGGGCATCATGGCTTTGGCGTTGTTGTGTTCTACGGCTTTGAATATCGTTCTGAATTGTTTGCTGCTGCCGCGGATGGGCCTGCAAGGCGCGGCGGTCGCGCTGCTCGGGACGCACATCGTTACGATCCTGCTGCTGTGGCTGGCCTCGTCCCGCATCCTGCCGATCGGCGTGCGCGCCGGTGCGCTGGCCAAGTATGGCGCCGCCGGAGCGGCAGCTTGGGCCATAGCTTCAAAGATCGCGATACAGTCGCATCTTCTCAACGCCATCTCCCGGTGCGCGGTGGGTGTGTCGGTTTATGTGGGTGCGTTGTTCTTGATGGATTCGCGCGTGCGCTCTTTGCCGGCGTCTTTATGGCGAAGCCTGCGCAGTGAATCTGTTGTTGTATCGGTAGCCGATGAGCCGATCCTCGCCGAAGTCGCGGCGGAGGAGGAGGTGGTCTGCAAATGACACCGCGCGCCAGTGTTGTAGTGCCGGCGTATAACGCGGCCGCATACCTGCCCTATGCGATCGACAGTGTACTCGCGCAGACTTACGCGGATTGGGAAATCGTAATTGTCGACGATGGCAGCATCGACCATACGCGCGCGATGGTGGACTCGTACCGGCTCAAGCTACAGGACCGGTTGCAATACGTGTATCAGTCCAACCAGGGCGTGTCGGCTGCCCGGAATTCCGGCATTCGAGCGGCTCGCGGCGAGTTCATTGCACTGTTGGATGCCGATGACGTGTGGTTGCCGCAACGCTTGGAACGCGGTGTTGCAGCTCTGGATGCCGATCCGGCCGTCGGCCTGGTACACGCCAAAGTCGCGCGTATCGATACTCGAGGATTGGTTACAGGCCAGCTCAAGGTCGAACCTAAGTACCTGTCGGGTAGTATTGCGCGCCACATCTATACGCGTCGCGCTCACTTGATTTGCACCACGGTCATGTTCCGCAAGAGTTGCCTGGCGGCGGCCGGCTGGTTCGACGAAGCCATGCAGACCACCGAGGACCGCGACCTTTGGTTCCGCATCGCGTTGCGCTACAAGATTGCGTACATAGGCGAGGTGCTGGCGTATTACCGGATTTCACCGACCTCCACGACCGCAAACCTGGAGCGTTTGCTCCAGTGGCAATTACATTTCGTCGCCAAGCACCAGAAATCCGGCGCGGCTTCGCGGCTGGAGCGTCTGCAGGCTTTGGGAAACATATATAGGGAGTTGGGTGACTCGCTGTTCAGGGGCGGTGCGGTAACGCAGTCCATCGGCAGCTATCTACGGGCGGTCGGTTACTATCCCTTGAGCGTGCCCAATGTATACATGCTCTTCCGGGCGATCATGGACCCGGTGGTCAGGGTCTGCGTCAGTGCAACCCGTTTGAGCAACGCAGGGATGTGATATGGAGAAATTCCTGGCAACATGCGCCGCACTGCTGAGCGCGGGGGCGTGCTGGGCCGCTGCTCCGCGCACATTCTTTACCGATCTGACGAGCGGCCCGAAATCCGGCGGCCAGAACAACGCGGGCGCCTTCGTGACCATTTACGGCAGGAACTTTGGCGTAGCGCGCGGCAATTCTTCGGTAACCGTCGGCGGTGCGCCGGCCGGCGCGTACCCCATGTGGTCCGATACCAAGATCGCCATTCAGCTCGGCGCCGCGGCAGTCACAGGCAAAATCGTGGTGACCACTCCGGCGGGCGCTTCCAATGGAGTGCAGTTTACCGTTCGATCGGGACATATATACTTTGTCTCGGCGAATGGCAACGACAAGAACAGCGGGCGGTATAGCTCGCCATGGCAGACTCTGATGAAGGCCCGCGACGCGATGCAACCGGGCGACACTACTTATGCGATGAACGGCGTGGCGCAGACCGGCGACGATGGCTCGGGATGGCAAGCCTCTCTTTTGCTGCGCGGCGGCGGGACCGCTGTAGCCCCGATGGCATTCGTGGTGTATCCGCAGGCTATCGCGACTATCGGTAGTGTCACGGGACCTCCCAGCGGGATCCGAACCGCTCCGCAAGGCACAAATTATCCGAATTACTGGGTGTTCGCGGGCTTCACTTTGCGCGGACAAGTGTCTGCCATGGCGCTATGGGGCAGCACGGGCTGGCGGATCATCGGGAACGATCTTTCGTGTCCCACCGGCGACGGCTCCGGAGCCTGCATCGACACTGTCGAATCCTCTTCGCTGGCATTCTACGGAAACAACGTACACGATACTGGCAGCGCTACCGCGTCGGCGCTCTATCACGGCGCCTACTTCGGCACCGATAGCAATCACCTGGATATCGGGTGGAACACCATCGCCAACGTGCACGGTTGCCGGGGTATCCAGATCCATTCCACTCCTCAGAGCGGCGAACCCGCGTCCGGTATGAACCAGTACGACATCAGGGTCCACGACAACACCATTCACGACACCCAGTGCGACGGCCTCATTATCGACACCATCGATCCCTCCAAAGGACCGGTTTCGGTATATAACAACGTTATTTATAACGCCGGCCAAGGTCCTAACAATCCCGAGAAGACCGGCGGCTGGTCTTGTATCTACGTTCCGGCGTCCACCGAACGCGGCCCAAAAGGCTCCGGTGCGGTCGAGATCTACAACAACACGCTATATGCCTGTGGCACCTTCACTAGCCCGCCGTATGGGAGTGCGAACGCCGGCATCGTTTACGGCGGAGGCAATGGCGCGATCTACCTGCGGATTCGCAATAACATCGTCTGTCAAACGACTACTAGCCTGCACCGTTCGGGTGTCCCCTATCTGGTCATTTGGAATGCCACCACGCACGCGGTCTGCGCGGATACCGCGAATTGCTCCTGGATTCGGGGATCGAACAACCTGTTCTACGGCAGTGGCGGCGCGCCCCGCAACAGCAATATCGCCGGTTCGGTGAATGCCAATCCGCAGTTTGCAGGGTTATCACAATGGACCTTTCACCTGCAACCGAACAGTCCGGCACGCAACAAGGGAGTCGACACCGGCCTCGAAACCGATCGGGATGGAGTTGCGGAAGGGGGCGCACTGGGCTACGATATCGGCGCTATCAGGGCGTCTCAGTAAGTTGTGCGTCAATCATGTTCAAGCTGCTCGGCACGATCGTACTGGCATCCCCGTGCTTGTGGGCACAGGGCCCGGTCCTGTTTTTCAGCGATATCACCAGTGGACCTAACACCGGCGGAGAGAACGGGAACGGCGCGTACGTGACGATTTACGGCAATTATTTCGGCACCTCCCAGGGCACATCCATCGCCACAGCCGGCGGCGGAGTCATGGTCAACTGCAAGATCTGGGGCGCGGCCTGGCTGTGGTATCAGAAGATCGCCTGCCAGCTTGGCCCAGGCGCCGCGAGCGGCGACCTCGTCGTCACTGTGAATGGGCTCTCTTCGAACCCGCTCCCTTTCACCGTCGCATCCGGCAATATCTACTTCGTCTCCACCGGCGGCAGCGACAACAATCCCGGCAGCTTCGCGTCGCCATGGGGCAGCCTGTTAAACGCCCGTAATGTCATGCAACCCGGCGATATCACTTACGCCATGAACGGTGTGTCGCAGTCGAGCGACGATGGCACTGGCTGGGACTCCGCGTTTCTGCTATCCGGCGGCGGGCAAGGGAATTGGTGTTCCGCCACCGGCATGCCGCGGGCCCTGGTGGCCTATCCCGGCGCCACGGTGACCATCGGCAACCCCACCGGCGGCTTGCCGGACTTCGGCCTGCGCACCAGCGACTGTCAAGGCAATTATGTCTTCGCCGGGATTGCCTTTCGCGGCCAGGCGCCCGCGCAGCCCGGCGGTGGCGCACACTACCGGTTTATCGCCAGCGACATCACCTGCCCCCACACGCAGGGCGCGGGCGGCGGCGCGTGCTTCGCGACCTCGCAGGCGAGTTACATCTACTTCTACGGCAACCACGTCTACAGCGCCGGTACTGAGAATGCCTCGGCGCTTTTCCAGGGCGTCTACTTCTCGACAGACAGCAGTTACGTAGACATGGGTTGGAACCTGGTGGAGAACGTGCACGGGTGCCGCGGAGTGCAGGTGCATTCCTCGCCGCTCGGCAGCGGCGGCCCCTCCGATCCGACCGGTCACGATCAGTACTCCATCTCGATTCACGACAACACCATTCACGACACTCAGTGCGACGGCATCGTCGTGGACACCGTCGATCCTTCGCAGGGGTCCGTCTCACTTTACAACAACGTTGTGTACAATGCCGGCAAGGGTCCCGCAAACCCGGAAGACACCGGCGGCTGGAACTGCATCAATATACCCGGCGGCACGGAGAATGGCCCGAACGGCAGCGGCACGGTGGAGATCTTCAATAACACCCTATTCGCCTGCGGCGCGTTCGCGAATCCGCCTTACCCCAGCGATAACAATGGAATCGCGGAGAACGGCGACGAGCCGGAGGGCGCGCCCGCCATCTACGTCCACAGCCGCAACAATCTGATCTATTCGGTGGCCACAACCCTTTATCCGGCTGGAGTTCCCTATTTCGTCGCCTGGAACCCGCAGACAGGCGGGTTGTGCGCAAATACGGACATTTGTCCATGGCTCTACGGAACCAACAATCTATTGTATGGCGGCGGTCCCCCAGCGACTGATCTAACGGAAATCGTCAGGTCGGTAAATGAAAACCCGCTGGTGGCGAGCACAACGCTCCCCGACTTGCACCTCACCTCCGGCAGCCCTGCAAGCCAGGCGGGATCCATTATCGGCGGCATCGCCGTATATGGCATGGACAATACGGGGCGCGACCACGACGGGCTTGCACGACCGGCGATTCCGGCGATAGGCGCTTATGAGATCCCAAACCGCACCGGGACAACGTTGATTGTGAAGTTGGCCACGGCGGGCCAGATCGAGCCATTCGCCCCCGATTCGATCGTCTCGGCGTACGGCGCCAATCTGGCGGCTGGCACCGCCCAGGCGACTATGCCGCTGGGAACCACTCTGGATGGCGTGACGGCGACGGTGACCGACTCGGCCGGCGCATCGCGGGCGGCACTGCTGTTTTATGTATCTCCCACGCAGATCAACTGCGAGATCCCGGATGGTACGGCGCCCGGGGCAGCTACTGTCACCATCGCGAATAGTAATGGAACGAGCCAGAACGGCTCGATTACGATCGGCGCCGTGTCGCCGGGGCTGTTCGAGTTGGACACTTCAGGGCTCGCGGCCGCCTGGGTGCTCCCGGTCGTTTCCGGCGTCGCGCAGAACCTGCAGGCCGTATACCAGTTGAACTCGTCCGAAGTGGTTTCCTCACCCATTAATCTGGGGCCTGCGAGCGAACAAGTCTATCTGGAGCTGTATGGCACGGGCATCCGCCATGCGGCGAATGTGAGTGTCACTGTAGGTGGAGTGAGCGTGCCGGTCTTATATGCGGGAGCGGTGCCGGGATTTGCAGGGGAGGACCAGGTGAATATTGGACCGCTGCCCCTGTCTTTGGCCGGCAAAGGCGCCGTGGACATCTTGTTGATAGCGGACGGACAGGCGGCCAACACCGTCAATGTGACGATTCAGTGATGCATTGGGCAGAGGATCGGCTCGGGTCGGAAGGCACCCTCGTACTAGGACTCCAAACCATGAGAGGCAAGGTACTTGGCGATGCACGGTCCGCATTGACAAATGTAATAAAGTCGGCGATGATACAGTTTCAGCCACCACCTCGCATCTGCACGCGGAACCCGGAAC
The DNA here is from genome assembly GCA_035602155.1 of Bryobacteraceae bacterium. GTDB lineage: Bacteria > Acidobacteriota > Terriglobia > Bryobacterales > Bryobacteraceae > Bog-159. Next base: position 15,182 of record DATNMW010000177.1, read on the forward strand.
TAATAACTCATGTGACAGAAAGGGCCGAAGGCCGCCATTCTGGCGATGCGCCTTCGAACCACCGTCGAAATGCCGACGGCGCCGTCTTTGCCTGGCGGAAACGAGAACTAACCAAGTGATGAGCAGTTTGGAGCAGCTCGTGGTCCGATGGCCGCGAGTAGGTGTCACCGATATCTTCCACCGGAGCGTAAGCCGCAGGGGCGTACTGGCAAAGGTGTACGTTCTGCTGTTTGGAACGCCGCATCTGGGCACCTTTGCCAACGGTATTTATCTCAGGCGCACGATCAGGCACATGACTCCATCGTCTGTGTTGGATGCCGGTTGCGGAGACGGAACGCTGGCATTTTACATGGCTTCCAGGTTTCCCAAGGCCCATATCTTGGGGGCGGACATCGGAGAGCAGGGGCTGCACGCGTCCGACAGTACGCTGGATATTTGCGCGAGGCTTCATCGGAGCCTGCCCCTCGGCAACTTGGAATTCCGGCAGTTGGATCTGCGGCAACTGGATGCACGAGAGGAGTTCGACTTCGTGTACAGCTTCGATGTGCTGGAACACATCGCCGAGAACCGGCAGGTGCTTGGAAACATCTACCGAGCGTTAAGGCCCAATGGCTCACTGCTGGTCCGCATACCCTCGAGAAAACAGAAACGCATCCTAAGCCGGCGTTTCACGCGCGAACACGAACATTGGGCTGAAATCGAACATGTCGGCCAGCACTATGAAATGGATAGCCTGCAGGCCGATTTGAAGCAGATTGGTTATAAAGATTTGTCGGCAGGGTACACGATGGGAAACTGGGGCCGCTTATCGTTCGAGCTCTCGGAGGCTTTGCAGTATTACCATGTGCCGCAGGCGCTTCAGATGCTGTGTATGCCCGCTCTGAAGGCATTGCGGTTCATCGATACCCGCTCGGCGATCCGAGGCGGCGACGGATTGCTGGTACTCTGCCGGAAGTAACCGGCGCTTTTGCCGCTGGGCATGCTACCTACGAAAGCCATATGAAAGCGATCTCCATCGGTTATCACGATATCGTCGACGAGCGGCAGCGTCCGCCTAACGATGGCTCGCGCCACTCCGGACGGTATAAGCTGGATCGGGGCCACTTCCGCGCACATCTGGATTCGATCCGGCGAAACGTCGACCATGCGTCTGTCCGGGTGATCGACCGCGCGCGGCAATGGCATGGCTTGATGCCCCTGTACCTGACATTCGACGATGGCGCCGCCAGCTCTTACGCCATCGTGGCCGGCGAACTGGAAGAGCGCGGCTGGCGCGGACATTTTTTCGTCACCACCGATTGGACCGGGCGGCCCGGGTTTCTCGACGCGCAACAGATCCGGGAATTGCACGCGCGCGGACACGTAATCGGCAGCCACTCCTGCTCGCATCCGGCGCGCATGTCGAAGCTGAGCTGGGCGGAGTTGCTAAGAGAGTGGAAAGGAAGCTGCGCCATCCTGAGCCATATACTCCAGGAACCCGTGCTGACCGCATCAGTGGCCGACGGATATTACTCGCGCAAGGTCGGTAAGGCCGCCGCCGAGGCTGGTATCCAGGTTTTGTTTACTTCCGAACCCAGCGCTAGAGTCTCGGTTGTGGATGGCTGCCTGATTCTGGGCCGTTACTCGATCCAAAGCCATACGCCGGCTGACGTATCGGGAGCTATCGCAGCGCGTAACCGATGGCCTCGGCTGCGCCAGGCCATCGTCTGGCAGGCCAAGAAACCGGTCAAGGCGATCGCGGGCGAATCGTATTTCGCCATCCGGCGTCTTTTGCTGTCGCGCGGCCTCGAGCCGGGCGCCAACTGACCCTGGTATGACGCAATTGATTTCACGTCCGGAGCTTATCGAAGGCGGCGCGGTGCAGCCCCGCGGCGGCCCGGTACACATCCTGTACCTGATCGATGTCCTCTGGGGTCTCGGGGGCGCCGAGGGGGTGTTGCTGCGCATCCCGAAGCTGCTGCCGAAGGATCGCTACCGCTGTACGATCGGCACCTTCCGGCTACGGCCGGATTCGCCCGTAGTCGACCAGATGCCCTGCCCGATACGGGAATTTCCAGTCAGCCGGGTCTTCGGTGTGGGAGCGCTCCGCACGGCGCTCGATCTCAGGCGGTTTATCCGGTCCGAGCGCGTGCAGATTGTCCACACGTTCTTTGAATCGGCGGATCTGCTGGGCGGTCTGGTGGCGAAACTTAGCGGTGTTCCGGTGGTGATATCCAGCCGCCGCGACATGGGAATCCTGCGCTCGACCAGGCACCGTATCGCCTACCGTCTGATGAGCCCGATCTTCAGCCAGGTGCAGGCCGTTTCCGGCGCGGTCCGGCAGGAAACCATTCGGGCCGACGGTATCAATCC
>DATNMW010000178.1:0-27888 GCA_035602155.1 Bryobacteraceae bacterium
GCTTTTTCCGGAGCCGTTGGGCCCCAGGTATCCGAGGATCTCGCCCGGCCGGATGGTGAAGCTGACGTCGTCGACCGCGGGCCTGCGAACATAGAGCTTCGTCAGGTTGCGGACTTCGAGCATACTATTGAGACACCTGCCCGCACGGAATTGTTCCAGCGGCAGGACAATCAAAGCCCAGATTGTTGGATTGAAAGAAGGCGACGGGCTATAGGCGGCGGGTGATGTGGCGGAACAGGCGCTCCGCGGCTTGTGGCGGACAAATTCCTTACGCGGGGCATTAGAAAAGGCCGGATCGAGAGACACGAATTGCGGACCAAGTGGGGTAGTTTGTCGGGTTGTCAAAGACCAAGGGGGTAGGCTTGCTAGCGGCTGTCAGGGGCGATGGGGGAGCAGGAGGCTGGATGGCCGTCTACGGCGCCCGACATTACATAACTGGGAGGCGGCGCCTCCGGCTTGGCCGCTGGGGGCGCCGCCTTGGCGGTTGGTCCGGCTTGCTCGGGCTGGGGCAGGGAACGGGCTTCGCGCTCCTTTTGCGACTGCTTCATGTCCGCGATGGCGGTGCGGAAGGACCGCTCCAATTGCGCGCGTTGCTTGGCGACGTAGGCCAACATGACGAAATGTTTTTCGCATACGCCGATGGTCTCGTAGATTTGCTTCTCGCTTGTGGCGAGGCGGGCGAGCAACCATTGGGAAGTGACCATGGTTTCCAGGTAACATCGTTCGGTGCGGGTTTGTGGCTGCCAATCGGCTTCCAATTCGTCCCAGAGTTGGGAGTAGTCCGCGCAGTTTTCGCCGGGGAGGATGGTGCTTATGGTGCGCAAGCCGTAGGTGAGGGCGTTGAAGCGGATGGCTTCTTTGCCCTCAGGGGTTTTCGGACCGGTGGAATGCTGCGCATTCTGCCGGTTGGCTTTTTGTTGCTTTTCGGAAATTAGCATTTGAAAGTACCTTTCGATTTGAGGATATCGGGCGGGTGGTGGGGAAGTGGGGTGTGTGGGAGTGGGGTGGGGTCGTAAGTGGTTGGGTTGATGGGGGATGCGGGGGGCGGGTTTATTTTCTCGGCGTGTGACCGCGCTAGTCTTTTCAGTGTCCCCAGTTCTGATGCCGCGCGGGCAGCGCCGGGCCACAAACAGGCTTGTCAGGCAGGCAATAGTGCGTTGGACAGTTCTTCCGCCGTGTGTTCGGGACTATCGCGCACCAGATAACGGCGCAGCCGAACGTCCAGCGGGAAATTGCTCGGATCCAGGCCCTTCGGAACAATCGGTACGAACCTTTTTCCCATACCGATGGCGGCCCCGAGTTCAAAAAAAAGGGCTGGCTTTGCCGGGTACTCTGGGTCCAACAGTGCGACAAATACGTCGCTGCCGCGGAAGCCGGATTCCAGAGCCTCGCGGAGCGATTCACCTGGATGAACGTCAAGCTCGTCGAACCAAACAGTCGCGCCGCGTTTGAGCTTACCGGCGTCCTGCCACATCTGCTTTAGACTGTAATCCTCTGCCCAACCGTGGGGTAGCACCAGCATCACATGGAGATGAGGATGCGCCCGACCATCAGCGGCTCGCGTGACCTCGACTTTCCGAAGGTACGATAGCGCGCCGCCCAGCCGGTGGGCCAGCGCGCGGACAAAGCGGCTTGTGAAGCTGGTAACTATATGCGCAATCTCCATCCGGAGGTGTCGTAAGTCAACATTCGCAACGGTAAAGCAGCCGCTTACGATTTTAGCGTCTGGTGTCGATGCCAGAAGCGATTGCAAACCAGCGAGGTACCGTTGAGTAACTCGTGCTCTGCGCCCACCGCAACAGGGGCATAGAGGATCTCCACGGGCGTATGCTGGCCACAGGTGCCCGTCCTGGTAAATCTTTAAAAACGACACGCATGAGCGCATTCGATCTGCCCGCGCCGCCAGTGTTTTATTTTGGGACGAAGCGAAAATCTGTGCGGTGTCACGAGCGAGTGAACCGCGAACATTCCAGCCGCCAAGATAAGTAGTAAAGCGATTCATGGCGCTCAACTATTAGCGCTCGAAACCGCGTAGCATCGCATAATTGCTTGCTTGAGGTGCAAGTCTATTAGTGATAAGCTCTTATAAAGCTCTTGTAGAGTTGTGTCGCATTACAGATATAGAGGGAAACGGGCCACGATCGTTGGTAGGCACTATAGGATTAGCCGTCCAGGAGCGTGACCCGAAGTTGATGCGCGATGCATACGCGGCAGGAGCGCGGCTCCTGGGTTAGGCGACGATCAAACCCTTGGCGACCGCCTGACCGCGCAATGCCCTATACAGGTCCGGGCTGTTCTTGGCAAGATCATTTACCAACTTGCTATTCGAGCCGCGCCCGACGTAGTCCTCCACCTTATGCGTGTCTGCGGTGGCTGTGCTGGTGGGGATGGCGATATCGGGGCTGGACTCACCCCGCAACATCCAGGGATGTTTGACGCCGTACTCTTCAGCCAGTTCACTCAGGCTCATGACGTCCAGCATGGAAGCGTTGATCGCACGCTACAAAGAGCAAGAGATGCCCACGCGCTACGCAACGATGGTATCCTATCGGTCCTTTCTCGATAAGCACATCATGCCGCGCTGGGGTGAGACGCCAATCAGCAGCATGAAGCCCATGGCTATTGAGGATTGGCTAAAGGGTCTGGGGCTGGCGCCAAGAACCAAAGGACACATCAAGGGTTTGATGTCAACGTTGTTCCAATGTGCCGAGCGCTGGGGGCTGACAAAAGATAACCCGATGAAACTGGTAAGAGTCAAAGGCGTAAGCAAGCGGCTTAAGCGGCCATCTGCGCTCGCCGCATATGAGTTTAACAACCTTCTGCCACACATCGTGCAGCCGTATCAGACTATGGTGTTAATCGCCGGGTGCTTGGGGTTGCGGGCGGGTGAGATTGTGGGCTTGCAGTGCGGTGATTTCGACTTCGACAAGCTCACATTGTTGATTCAACGCAGCATCGTACATGGCCGGGTAGGCGATCCAAAGACGGAGTATTCCAAAGACGCCGTACCTCCGGACTCCGTTTTAGCAGATGCGTTACTGGCGTATCGGGCCTTCTGCCACCAGACACAAGAGGAGTGGCTGTTCGCCAACCCGGCGGCGGACAAGCCATACCACCAAGAGGAAATTCAAAAGACGCATATCAAACCGGCAGGCGTAGCGGCAGGCATTACAGCCATGGTCGGGTGGAAAACCTTCCGGCATTCGTACCGCTCATGGTTGGATCAGACTGCCGCGCCGGTTGGGGTGCAACGGGAACTGATGCGCCACGCCAGTATTCAGACCACGATGAACGTGTACGGGCGGGCAATGACAGATGGCAAGCGGCAGGCTCACAGCAACGTAGTGCGTATGGTGATGCCTGCAATGATGGAAGGCAGCGATACGGCTAGGGCTGGACTTAAAGCTGCTATCGTGGCCTAATGTGGACTTGGGGAATGCGCCTAGAAAACCGTAAACCCTTTAGAATGTTGGTTGCGGGGGGTGGATTTGAACCACCGACCTTTGGGTTATGAGCCCAACGAGCTACCAGACTGCTCCACCCCGCAATCACATCCTACCGCTTCCCGGACCGAAAGGTCAAATCCGCGATGCCCGGTGGCCCGCGCTGTCGTGCGCCGTTCCGTTGCGTCCGCCATAGTACAATGGTTGTTAACGGAGCTATTCAACTCAATGAAGCATCCCCTTGCCGCGATTGTTCTGCCGATTGCGGCGCTGGCCTTTCCCCTGTGTGCGGCGGATCTCGCGCCCGAACGCCCGCGGATCGGCAAGGTGGAGATCTTCAAGGCTTCGGATCTCCGCCCGGGCATGCAGGGCACCGCCTGGACGGTATTTGCCGGTACCACGCCCGAGCCGGTTCCCGTGGAAATCCTGGGGCTTTGGAAGAACGCCTGGGGACCCCGGCAGGACATCATCCTGGCGAAGCTGGGCGGTAAAGCGGTGCGCACCAACGTCGCGGGCGGGATGAGCGGCAGCCCAGTCTACATCGATGGCAAGCTGGTGGGCGCGGTGGCGTTGCGGCTCAGCGTGTTTTCTCCAGACGCGATCTGCGGCATCACGCCAGCCGAGCTCATGCTGGAAATCAACGATTTCGACCAGTCGCGGCCCTCCGATGCGCGCACACCCGATCGGGCGGTGGCGCGCGGCCAGGTAGCCGTGCCGGGCGATCTGCTGGCGGAGGCCGTAGCCGCGGGCGCATCGCCCAACCTGCCGCGGCAGTCGCCCATGATGGTTCCCATCGAGACGCCGCTGATGTTCGCCGGTTTCCACGAAAACGTGCTGCGCGATTTCGGGCCTCTGTTCGAGCAGCTTGGAATCACGGCGGCGCAAGGCGGCGGCGCCTCCAGCACCACCTACACAGCCAAACCCGTCGCCGGCTGGGAGACTTCCCTGCGTCCCGGAGATCCGGTGGCGGGCGTGCTGGTTTCAGGCGACATGAGCATCACCGGCCTGGGCACCGTGACTTACAATGACGGGCAGCATGTGCTGGCCTTCGGGCACCCCTTCTTCAACCTGGGTCCGGTGGACATGCCCATGAGCAAGGGCGAAGTGGTCATGACCCTGGCTTCGCAGTTTCAGCCCAACAAATTCGCGAACGCCACCGAGATCGTGGGCGCGCTGCATCAGGACCGCCACAGCGGCATTATGGGCGTGCTGGGCCAGGAATCCGACATGATACCGGTGACCGTGCAGGTCCGCTCGATCGGCGAGAATAACGCGGTGCGCAGCCAGAGGGATTTCCGCTTCAATGTTTTTGTGCAGCAGAAGTGGACGCCTTACCTGATGATGGTCACGCTGTTCAACTCGCTTTCCGAGTTGAACGAGTTCAAGGACGAAGCCACGTACCGGCTGACCGGCGCTGTGGAAATGAACAGCGGTCCCAGCCTGTCGCTTTCCACCATGCAGGCTTCCGGGGAGATGCCCATGCCCGCGCCCATGCTGCTAGCCGGGTGGTGGGGCGATAAATTCAACCGCCTGTATCTGAACGCCGTCAATCCGCCCAGCGTCAAGCGCGTCAACGTTACGGTGGACCTACTGCCGGAGCGCCGAGTGGCCAGCATCGAGAACGCCTGGCTGGCCACTCCCGAGGCGCGCCCCGGAGACGATGTGGCGGTGAAGGTCTTCCTCCGTCCCTACCGCGGCGAGAGCCTGGAACGCGATTTCACTCTCAAGATACCGGAGGGGCTGGCCAAGGGCGAGCACAAAATCATGCTCAGCGACGCGGAGACCATCAACCGGATGCAGACCGTGGCAGGCATGCTGGACCATTACATCGGCCTGCCGGAAACCGTCTCGCTCATCAACCAGGAGCGCAGCAACAATAAATTGTATGTTTCGCTTTTGGAAGCCAGCCCCACCGCATATTACGAAGATAAGACCCTGCCCAGCCTGCCTGCCTCGGTTTTGAACGTGATGCAGTCCGGGGGCGGCTCAAACCGCTCTTTGATCACATCGCCGGACAGCGCGTCGGAACAGATGTCGCTGCCCTTCGACTATGTGGTGAGCGGCAGCTACTCGCTGAAGATCGTGGTGAAATAGCAGGAAACAGAAGCCAGGAGCCAGAAGTCAGGAGTCGGAAACCAGATTCTCCGGCGTTAGAACATTTATGATCAAATTGGATAACCTTCGGCTGCGGCGTATGCCGACTCCTGTCTTCTGTCTCCTGACTTCTGTCTTCTGTCTTCTGACTCCCGTCTCCTGTCTTCTTTCCTCCCAGACGCGCACCTGGACCGAAAGCGACTATGCCGATTTCGAGAAAGGCGATCTCAAGAATCTGTCGTTGCGCAGCGACGGCCTGGTGACTCTGGCGCCGCAATTCCAGGAGGTCTACGATACTTCGTCGGCGTATTTGTGGGCGCTGGCGCGCGATTCCAAGGGCAACCTGTATGCGGGCGGCGGTCCGGGCGCCAAGCTTTACCGGCTTTCGGCTTCCGGCGATAAGAAGACGCTGGCGGAGCTCGACGGTCTCCAGATTGCGGCTATTGCGATCGACCGGCAGGACCGCGTGTACGCGGCGACGGCGCCCGACGGCAAGGTTTACCGGATCGCGGCCGACGCCGGAAGGGGGGCCAAGAGCGAAGTCTTCTACGATCCCAAAGCGAAATACATCTGGGCACTGACGTTCGACAAGACGGGCGACTTGCTGGTGGCCACGGGCGATCCGGGCGCCGTGCATCGCGTGCACCCGGACGGCAGCGGCGGCGTGTTGTACCAGACCGACGAGACGCACGTGCGGTCGATGGCCGTGGATTCCGCCGGCAACGTGATTCTGGGCACCGATCCCGGCGGGCTGGTGGTGCGGGTTTCTCCCGCGGGCGAAGCTTTCGTCCTGTACCAGATGAGTAAGAGCGAAGTCACCTCCGTCGCGGTGGCCGAGGACGGTTCCATTTATGCGGCGGGCGTGGGCGCCAAGCCGGGTGCGTCGTCCGCTCCACCCACTTCGCCGCCGCCTTCTCTTACGGCATCCGCCGCACCCGGCGGCGCAGCGTTGCAACTGCATCCGGCCGCGCCGCCTCCGGCTTCCATTGCGCCTTCCGGCAGCGGCGTGTCGGTGACCGGATCGGACGTATACCGCATCGATTCCGCCGGCAATCCGCAAAAGGTCTGGAGCCACGCGCAAGATGTCGTCTATACGATTTCATTCGATGCGCAAGGGCGCGCCTTGCTCGGCACCGGCAACAAGGGCTGCATCTACCGCATCGAGTCCGATGTTTTGTATACGGCGTTGTTCACGGCGCCATCCACGCAAATCACCGCTTTCCAGACTGGCGCGGGGGGCGCGCTGTACGCAGCTACGGGGAATGTGGGCAAGATCTACCGTGTGGGTCCGGATATGGCTCCCGAGGGATCCCTCGAAAGCGATGTTTTCGATGCGGACCTCTTTTCGAAATGGGGCCGGCTCAGCTTTGAGGCGAACCTGAACGGCGGTCGCATCGCTATCGCCGCGCGCAGCGGAAACCTGGATCGTCCGCAGAAGAACTGGAGCCCCTGGGCGGCGCCCGTCACGGACCCCAAGGGCGATCGCGTTGCCGTTCCCGCCGCACGTTTCATCCAATGGAAAGCGACCCTGACGGCCGGGGGCGCCCAATCGCCCGAGTTGGAATCGGTGGATGTGGCCTATTTGCAGCGCAACGTGCCGCCGCGCATCGCGGCCGTCGAGAGCACGCCTCCCAATTACAAGTTCCCCGCGCTCGCCATTCCGATGCCTCCTTCGCAAACGCTGAACCTTTCGCCGATCGGCAAGCCGGTCTCCAACTCGGGGCCGTCTTTGCCGCTCGATCTGAACACCCCCTCCATGCAATACGCCAAGGGCTTCACCGGCGCACGCTGGGCCGCGACCGACGATAACGGCGACGGCCTGATCTTTACCGTGGAGATTCGCGGCGTGCATGAGGCCAACTGGAAGCTGCTGAAGGACAAGCTGAAGGAGAAGTATTGGAGCTGGGATTCGGCCGCGTTCCCGGACGGCGAGTATCGCATTCGCGTGACCGCGTCCGACCTGCCGGGCAATCCGCCGGCGGAGGCACTTTCCAGCTCGATGGTGAGCGATCCGTTTGTAATCGACAATACGCCGCCGCGCATTTCCAGCCTGACGGCCAGCGCATCCGGCGGGAAGCTGCACGCCACCTGGAGCGCCGCCGACGCGCTGAGCGACATCAAGAAAGCGGAATACTCGCTGGATGGCGGCGATTGGACGCTGGTTGCGCCGGTCACCGCGCTTTCCGATTCGCACGAACTGGCGTACGATCTGACGATTGATCGTGTCGCGCCCGGCGAACACACGCTGGCCGTGCGCGTCGAAGACGATTACGACAACCAGTCGGTCGACAAAATCGTTCTCAGGTAGACCCTATTCCTGCCGCAGCGTCTCCGCGGGATTCAACCGCGTCACCCGCAGCGCCGGGAGGAAACTGGCGGCAGCCGCCACCCCAAGCAGCCCGATCCCCACGACCGCAAAGGTCAGCGGATCTCCCGGCCGCACGCCCCAAACAAGATGCCGCAGCAGTTGCGATGCGAATCCGGCCAGCACGGAACCTGCGATCACGCCCGCCAGCGCCAGCGCCACGCCCGGCAATGCCACCGAGCGTATGGCTTGGGGCACGGTCGCGCCCAGCGCCAGCCGGATACCCAACTCGCGCGTCCGTTCCGCGACGGAATTGGCGATCAGTCCGTAGATCCCCACTGCGGCCAGCAGCAGGGCAAGGCCCGCCAGCGCCCCTAATAACACTGCCTGAAACCGCTCCTGGGCCAGCGCGCGGTAGCGCACATCGTCCATGCTGTGGAAGCCCGCGAACGGGAGCCGGGGGTCCACCGTTCCGAGGGCGCGCTGCATTCCCGCGATGACGCCCTCCGCCGGTCCCGAGGAGCGCACGATCCAACTCGGCGAGAACCACGTGTGTACCAGTTGGATAAACTTGTCCTCGACCTGCGTGGCGGGAATATACATGTCCGGCATGGCCGCCAGCGGATTGCCATCTCCCCATCCGCTTTTCTGCTGGACATCGCCCACCACTCCCACGATCTCGCGGCGGTCTCCGCCGCCCAAATCGAGGTGCCGGCCGACTGCATCGTCGCCCGGCATGTACATCTTGACGAATGCCTCGCTCACCACCACTGCCGGCGCGGCTGCGCTGCTATCGGCGGCGGTGAACACCCGGCCGCGCAGCAACGGAATTCGCAGCACGCGGAAGTACTCGGGCGTGACGTAGAACATGTTGGTGATCTGCGATTCCGTGTCCACGTGCCCGCCGTCCAGCCGCTGGAACCCTGTGTTCAGCGCCCGCTCGTAGGGCAGGCTGAGCGCCACAGCCGCCGATTCGACACCCGGCAATTCCCGCATGCGTGCCAGGCTTTGTTCAAAGAGCCGGTTCACACTCTGGCTGGTCGCATACCGCGCATCTTGCAGCGAGAGTTCGGCCGTGATCACGTTGTGGGCATCGAATCCGGGATTGAGGCTGCGCAGATGGGCGAACGTGCGGATCAGCAGTCCGGCGCCCACCAACAGCACCACGCCCAGCGCCACTTCACTGGCCACCAACAGACGGCGCGGCCAGGGATTGCGGCTGCCGGCCACGGCGCGCCCGGCCTCGCCCAGCGCGGCGCGGATCTCCAGGCGACTGGCTATCAGCGCGGGGTACAGGCCGAACAGGATGCCAGCCGCGATCGACACGCAGGCGGTGGCGGCCAGCACGCGCCAGTCCAGTTCCACGGCTTGCCACACGTTCATGCTACCCGGCGTCAAGGCCTTGAGGGCCTTCACTCCCAGCCATCCCAAGACAGCGCCGGCGCCGCCCCCGGAGAGCCCCAACACCACGCTCTCGGCCAGCATTTGCCGGATCAGGGCCGCCCGCCCGCTGCCCAGCGCCATCCTTGTGGCCATCTCGCGCGTACGGCCAGCGGCGCGCGCCAGCAGTAGCCCGGCGATATTCACGCAGCCGATCAGCAATACCAACGCTACCGCCGCCCAAAGAATCAGCAGCGGCTGGCGCACGTACTCGGTCAAGCCGCGCTGAAACGATATTAGGCGCAGGCGCGTGGTAGGATCCTGCCCGTACTGACGTAAGAGCGGCGCTCCGATCGTCTCGATCTGCCCGTTGGCCTGCGCCCACGCCGAGCCCGAACGCAAGCGCGCCACGACGGCATAATTGGACCCCCCGCCCTCGCCCGATCGGGAAGGACGCAGCGGCGTCCACAGGTCGGCCGGAACGATGCTCTGGAAGTTTGCGGGCAGCACGCCGACGATGGTATGCGGCTCGCCGCGCAACGTAACCGCCTGTCCCACAATCGAGGGATCGGCGCGAAATGCGCGATTCCAAAGCGCGTAGCTCAGCAGCGTAACGGCCGGACCGCCCTGATGGTCCTCATCCGCCGAAAACTCGCGACCGATGAACGGCGCGATGCCCAGCACGCGGAAGAAGCCAGCCGACACGCGCTGCTGCTTCACATACTCCACGCGCCCGCCGGCCGCGAAATTCACGCCCATCGAACCATCGCTAAAGACGGCTGCGTCCAGGTCATTGGCGTGGTCGCGCACTGCCTCCCAGGCGCTGCCCCACAGATTCGTCTGGTAGGACTCGGGGCCTTTGCCTTGGAAATGCCGGGCAACCGAGAACAATCGCTCCGGGTGGGGATAGGGCAACGGGCGCAGCAGCACGGCGTCCACCACGCTGAAGATGGCGGTGTTGGCGCCGATGCAGAGAGCCAGCGTGGCCACTGCCGCGGCGGTGAATGTGGGGCTCTTGCGCAGCACGCGCGCCGCGTAGCGCAGGTCGCGCGCGAATTCGTTGGGCCAGCGCAACCCCACCGCTTCACGGCACTCTTCCGCCGCCACGGCGGCGCTGCCGAATTCGAGGCGCGCCCGGCGGCGCGCCTCGCCAGGCTCCACTCCTCGATCCACCAGGTCGGCGGCGTAACGCTCCATGTGGCAGTCCATCTCGGACGCCATCTCGCCGTCGAGGCGCGACGGCCCGCTCAGCGCCCGCCACCACGATCTAAGTTGCGCAAGCATGTCACACCTTCTCTGGTTCCGCGGCCAGCACGTCCCCAATGGCCACCGCCAGGCGCTTCCACTCCTGCCGCTCGGTCTTCAACTGCCTTCTCCCGGCGGCTGTCAGCCGGTAGTACTTGGCCTTCCGCTTGTTCTCGCTTTCGCCCCACTCCGCGGCGATCCAGCCGCGATGCTCCAAGCGGTAGAGGGCCGGATAGAGCGACCCTTGCGGGATCTGCAGCGCCTCTTTCGAGATTTGCTGGATGCGCAGCAGGACGCCGTAGCCGTGCAGCGGCCCCAGCGATACGGCTTTCAGAATGAGCATGTCCAGCGTGCCTTGCAGGATGTCGACTTGTTTGCCCATAAGGCTCCTCTAGCCATTCTAGGAGTGCTCTCCTAGAATGTCAAGGAGGGTAGGACAGGCCTCCCGGCCTGTCGTTCGGCGGCCATGTGCACCCGTCTTTCGCGGCTCATCCTGCGTCCGTATGTTAGATTTGAAAATTAGGAGACGGTTTGAACCCTGAAGCGCCCGCATTCCTTCTGCAGATCGACATCTGGGACATGGTTGGCCGCGGCGGTCCGCTGGCCATAGCCGTTCTGGGCATTCTCTTGATCTTTTCCGTTTTTTCCTGGTCCATCATTTTTTCCAAGTGGAACGTGTTGCGCTCGGCGCGCGCCGCCGACCGGCGCTTTCTGCGCGCCTTCCGCAAAGCCAGCGGCCTGGATGCGGTCATGGTGGCCAGCGAACAGTTCAAACCCGCCCCGCTGGTCTCCGTCTTCGAATTCGGCTATGAGGAGGTCCACCGCCAGGTCCAGGTGCGCGGCTCCGTCACCAACAAGATCTCGCTCGAGCGCTCGCTGCAGCTCGGCACCAGCGAGGAGCTCACCAAGCTCGAACGCAACATGAGCTGGCTGGCCACCACGGCTTCCGTCAGCCCGTTCATCGGCTTGTTCGGCACCGTGCTGGGCATCATCCGGGCGTTTCAAGAGCTGGGGATGCAGGGCAGCGCCAGCCTGCGCGCGGTGGGGCCCGGCATCGCCGACGCCCTGATCGCCACCGCGGTAGGCCTCGCCGCCGCCATCCCGGCCGCCATCTTCTATAACCAGTTCAGCCACACCATTCGCGAGATCGGCGCCCGCATGGACGATTTCTCACTCGAATTCCTCAATTTGGCCGAGCGGAGTTTCGGAGAGTAAACCGTGGCGATTTCCTTTAGCAGCGGCAATGGCGGCAACTCCCGTTTGCGGCGGCGCGCATCCCCCGGTATGCTTTCCGAGATCAACGTCACTCCGTTCGTCGACGTGATGCTGGTGCTGCTCATCATCTTCATGCTGACGGCCCACGTGATGGAATTCGGCATCCAGGTGGACGTTCCCAAGACGCGCGCGGTCGCGGACAGCGCCAGGGAGTTGCCGGTGGTCAACATCACCAAGGACGGCAACCTTTACCTCAACGAGAAAGAGGTCGACATCAACGACCTTCCGGCCGAGATCCAGCGGCGTTTCAGGGGCGCCACAGCCGTCTACCTGCGCGCCGACAAAGAGACGGTTTGGGAACCCATCGCGCAAGTCATGAGCGAGCTCGGAGCGGCCAAGCTGCAGGTAAATGCGGTCACCCAGCCGGAGGACTCCGCTGGCAAGAGGCACAAGAAATAATGCCGCACGCGGACATCCTGGACCAGGCGGATTCCCTGAATAAACCCCTGCTGGGGTCGGTGGCGCTGCATGCCGCGGTCTTTGGAACATTGCTGCTTTGGGGAGTGGCGCTCTCCGGCACGCACGAGGCCTGGGGCGACGCGAATTCCGGGGGGCCGGGAAGCATCTCCATTAATGTAGTGAACAAGATTCCGCTGCCGTCGCGAAGCGGTATCGTCAACCCGCTGGCCAACCCTACCGAATCCGCCGTACCGACTCCTCCCCCCGCTGCCAAGCCGAAAGCGCTGGCGCCGCCCGAGGATCCAGATGCCATTCCGATCAAGAGCCATACGCAGCCGAAACCGTCCGACGTGGCCCGGTCGGCGGCGAACACCTGGCGCGCGAAGCAGCAGGACCGTCCCAACCAGCTTTACAGCGCGGCCGGACAAGCCCTGGTTTCTCCGATGATGGGCCAGCTCGGCTCCGGCGGGGTAGGCGTCGGACAGGGATCGCCGTTCGGCAACCGGTTTGGAAACTACGTGACGATCCTGCGGCAGAGAGTGGCGGAGAAGTGGCACGCGGGAGACGTCGATGCACGGATTCACACGCTTCCACCCGCCATCGTCACGTTCGACCTGCAGCGAGATGGTTCGGTGCGCAACGTGCATGTCGCGCAGAGCAGCGGGAACCAGGCCCTGGACTACTCGGCGCAACGCGCCATCTACGATGCGAGTCCCTTTCCGGCACTGCCCGCCACCTATGAACGCGACGCTGCCACGATTGAATTTTGGTTTGAGTTGAGGCGATAAATGAAAAGAGTTTCTTGGATTGCCGCCGCTCTGGCTGGGATCGTGGTGGTGCTGGCGGCGCAGCAGAGCGATGTCATTATCAAATTGGAGGGCGGCGCCCGCCCCGCTATTGCCTTGCCGGACTTGCGCGGCAGCGGCGCGGCCCAGCCGCTGATGAACGCCTTTAACGAGACGCTCTACAACGATCTGGACGCATCCGGTCTCTTCAAAATGGTTCCGAAGAGCATGTACCCGCTCCAGGTGCCCCAGCAGCCATCGGATTTCCGCGAGCAACCCGCGGCTCAGCCTACCCGCCCCGGCCAACCACCACCCAACGGTGGCGGCGCGTGGCTCTCGGACTGGTCCTCGCCGCCGGTCTCGGCGAATTACCTGGCATTCGGATACACCGCCGTGCAAAACAACGTCCTGGTGCTTTATGGATGGTTGTTCAACGTAGGCCAGACCTCTGTTGCGCAGGCCCAAGTCCTGGGCAAGCGCTATTTCGCGTCGCCGGACGAGGCCGGAGCTAAGAAAACCGCGCATGAATTCGCCGCCGATATCATAGCCCAGATGGGCGGCACATCCCTGCTCGGCACCAAGATCTATTTTGTTTCCAATCGCACAGGCCACAAAGAGATCTGGGTAATGGACCCGGACGGCTCAAACCAGCGCCAGATCAGCCACTTCAATTCGTTATCCATCATGCCCGCCGTATCGCCCGACGGCACAAAAATTGCATTTACTAGCTACGCCCGCGGCAATCCTGCTATATTTATTCTCTCGACGGATACGGGACGGCGGTTGCCTTTTTATAATCAAGTCGCGTCCATGAATGCGACCCCGGATTTTACGCCGGACGGCAAGCGGCTGCTTTATGCTTCCTCGGCCAGCGGCAGGGCGCAGATCTATATCGCCAACATCGATGGGAGCAATTTGCGCCGCATTTCGAACACTGCCGCCTTGGAGGTCGAGCCGAAAGTGAATCCGAAGACCGGAACCGATATCGCCTTCGTCTCAGGCCGGTCGGGGCCGCAACAGGTTTACCGGATGAATATGGATGGCGCCGACGTACAGCGATTAACCAACGGCGAGGGAGAGGCGTCCAACCCGTGCTGGCACCCAAACGGGCAGATTCTGGCGTTCGCCTGGACGCGCGGCTTCGCCACCGGGAATTTCAATATCTTCGTAATGGATGTGGCCTCGCGCAACTTTAACCAGTTGACCTACGGCGCCGGGCGCAATGAGAACCCCACGTGGGCGCCGGATGGCAGGCGCCTGGCGTTCATGTCCACCCGCACGGGGACGGAGCAGATCTGGACGATGCTGGCGGACGGTACGCAGCTCAAACAGTTGACGACGGCCGGAAAGAATGGGACCCCGGTGTGGGCAAAATAAAAAATCACCCATGACCAATCTCGATATTTCAGGAGGCTTTAGTTCATGTTGAATAAACGGAAGATCAGTACCATTGGCATTTGCCTGACCTTGGCGTTGTTCGCGGCGGGTTGCAAGAAGAAAGCGCCGCCACCGCCGCCGCCACCACCGCCGGCGCCAGCCCCGGCGCCAGCCCCGCCGCCGGCCGCGCCCAGCATCAGCTCGTTTGCGGCTGAGCCTTCGTCGATCGAGCGCGGCCAGTCGTCCACGCTGAACTGGACGATTACCGACGCCACCAGCATCTCCATCGATAACAGCATTGGCGCGGTGCAGGCCACCGGGAGCCGCCGGGTATTTCCAGGCGCTTCCACTACCTACACCCTCACGGCTACGGGTCCCGGCGGCACCAAGACCGCCACGGCAACGGTCAACGTGACCGAGCCGCCGCCACCGGCGCCGCCGCCGCCGGCCGCGCCCAAGGTCACCTTCGATCAGATGCTCTCGGGAAGCGTCGTGGACGCCTATTTCGACTACGACAAGAACGATATCCGCGAGGATGCCCGCGCCGCGCTGACCAAGGACGCCGACGCGCTCAAGGCCATCTTCTCCAGCTTCCCGGATGCCACCGTCACCATCGAAGGCCATTGCGACGAGCGCGGTTCGGCCGAGTACAACCTGGCTCTCGGCGACAAGCGCGCCGCCGCCGCCAAGGATTTCCTGGTCCAACTGGGCGTTCCCGGCGACAAGCTGAAGACTATCAGCTACGGCAAGGAACGTCCCCAGTGTACCGATCACGACGAGACCTGCTGGCAGAAAAACCGCCGCGCGCACTTCTCTACAGGGCAGTAAAATCGGGTAAGGGCCGGGCTAGCCCCGGCCCATCCGCAACCGGCGGGACGGCCACCCGTTCCGCGCATGAGGAGATCCTATGACCTTTTGGCGCAAGCTGCTGCCAGCCCTTTTGCTTTGCCCTACCTTTTGCCCCATCGCGACCTTCGCAGCCAGCAAAGAAATTGTCGAATTGCAGCGCGATCTGGCTCTGCTGCAGGAACAGGTGCGGGGCCTGCAGCGCTCCCAGGACGAGAAATTCTCCGCCATTCAAGTGCTGGTTCAACAGGCGCTCGACTCGGCAAACAAGACCAGTACGTCCGTCGCCCTCCTGCAAAATAACCTTCTGCAGAGCTTCAAGGATCAGCAGAAGAGCGTGGTGGATCCGGTGGTCGGTGTGGGCGCCAAGCTCGACCAGGTGACTACCGACGTGAGCGCGTTGCGCGAATCCGTGGCCGACATCTCCAGCCAGATGGGAAAGCTACAGCAACAGATGATCGACATCGGCAATGCCGTTCGCACTATCCAGACGCCCGCCGCCGCGCCTCCGCCCGCCGCCATACAACCAGGTCCGGGTGTGGCGTCCGCGCCGTCCGGCAATGTTCCCCCAGTGCCCGCCGCTACGCTGTACCAAAACGCGAATCGCGATCGAAACGGCGGCAAGGACGATTTGTCGCTGCAGGAATACGCCGACTATCTGAAGTACTACGGCGACAGCATGCTGGCGCCCAACGCGCAGTATTTCATCGCGGAGATCCATGCCAAGCAGAACAACCTGGACCAGGCGCTCGCGGAGTTCGACATGGTGCTGGAGAAATATCCGGACAACAACAAGACTCCCGACGCGCTTTATATGAAGGGCGCCACGCTGGTGAAGATGGGAAAGCGCACGCAAGGCAAGCAGGAATTCTGCGAGCTGGTGAAGCGCTTCCCCTCTAACGATCTAGCCACACGGGCGCGATCGCAAGTGAAGGCGTTGGGTCTAACCTGCGGCCCCGCGGCTCCCGTCCATCGCAAGAAAACGTAAGCGCACGAAGGGCCGATTCACAATCGGCCGCAGGTTGACAACCTGCCCCACAACGAATGACACGCCATCGCATGTACATTAACGGGCAGCGCGCGGAAAGCCATCGCGGCACATGGTTCCCGGTCTACGACCCTTCCACCGAAGAGGTTATCGCGGAAGTCCCCGACGCCGATGCCGTCGACGTCGACCGCGCCGTGCAGGCCGCCGTAGCCGCGTTCGAATCGGGGCCGTGGCCGCAGACTACGGCGCAGGAGCGCGGGCGCCTGCTCTTCAAGATGGCCGAGCGTATCCGCGCCCACGCGGCCGCATTGGCGGAATTGGAATCCCGCAATTGCGGCAAGCCCATTGTCGAGGCGGAATACGATGTCGCCGACACCGCCACCTGCTTCGAATACTACGGCGGCATGGCGACCAAGGTTTTGGGGCACGTGAATCCGGTGCCCGACAACGCCCTCAGTCTCTCTTTGCGCGAGCCCGTGGGGGTGGCCGGCCAGATCGTACCTTGGAATTATCCCTTGTTGATGTCAGCCTGGAAACTCGCTCCCGCGCTGGCCGCTGGCTGCACTTGCGTGCTCAAGCCCGCCGAACAGACGCCTTTGACCGCGCTCGAAATCGCGGATTGGTTCGCGGAGGCGGGATTCCCGCCGGGGGTGGTCAATGTGGTCACCGGCTTCGGCGAGTCGGCCGGCGCGCCGCTGGTGGCGCATCCCGGGGTGGACAAGATCGCCTTCACCGGCAGCGCCGCCGTCGGCAAGCTGATCATGAAGAGCGCGGCCGACACGGTTAAGCGCGTGACCCTGGAACTGGGCGGCAAGTCACCCAACATCTTCTTCGCCGATGCCGATTTCGAAGCCGCCGTGGATGGCGCGCTGTTCGGCGTTTTCATCAACCAGGGTGAAGTGTGTTCCGCGGGCAGCCGCATCCTGGTGGAGAAGCCCATTTACAGTAAGTTCGTGGAAGCCATGGTGGAGAAATCCAAGCGCATTCGGCTGGGCGCGCCGCTCGACCGCGAAACCAAAATGGGCCCGCTGGTCAGCAAAGAGCAGTACGACCGCGTGCGGCAGTATCAGGAGATCGGCAAGTCGGAAGCTACACTGGCCGCGGGGGGCGGACGTGCGGCTGCGCAAGCCAGGGGCTACTATGTCGAGCCAACCATTTTCTCCGACGTGGATAACTCCGCCCGCATCGCCCGCGAAGAAATCTTCGGACCGGTGGCCGCAGTGATACCCTTCGACGGCGAAGCTGCCGCCATCCGCATCGCCAACGACTCGCCTTACGGCCTGGCCGCGGCGGTCTGGTCGCGCGATATCTTCCGCGCTTTCCGGGTAGTCAAGGCTCTGCGCGCCGGAATCGTATGGGTCAATCACATGCAGCCGACTTACGTGGAAGCGCCCTGGGGCGGGTACAAGCAGTCCGGCTTCGGCCGCGAGCTGGGACCCTGGGGCATCGAAGAGTATCTGGAAACCAAGCAGGTATATATCAATCTTAGCGAGCAACCTATCGGTTGGTATTGATAGCACGATCAAAGCCCCAACATGACTGAAGGGCTATTCGACTTCCCTCCCGTGGGCAGCCATACCCGGCTCCAAGAACGTCTTCGGCAGATCGCCCTCACCGGCGAGAGTGAATCGGCTGAAGCGCTTATACCATCTTCCGTGCGGGACATCCGGATCGGATGCCAACCAATCGTGCAACTCGTCGAAATCGGCGACCGAAATCCGGCCTTCCCGAAAACTCAACGCCAAGTGGTCCATGATCGGACCCGGCGGAGGCGTCCTCATTTTCGGCATTCCGGTACTGTTTATGGAAGACAATCATTTGCAACTCGTCCGTTAGGTGGCTGATTTCGCTCTCGTTCTTGGCGTCTTTCAGGCGCTTCAGGCAGATGTGGAGGGCCTGTTTGGAAGCGCTGAGGGAGTGGGCAGACGTCGATTCGCGGCCGTCACCAAAACCGCTGTTTCCGCCCTTGGGCCGCCGTGACGGAACCGCCTTCCGGGTGTTCTCGCTGCGTGGTTCGGGTGTGAGCCGGGCCGCAAGGGCTGAGACGCCCTTCTTGCCGCCCTTATCCGCCGGGCCGATCGTACCGGGATTCCTCTGTTTTACAGCCATACGTCCATTGTACGCGAGCCTCACTGCGGCGAATCGGCGGCTAGGCTGGCGCGACAGGCCGCCGTGAGGCTACCACAGAGGTCCGCTAATCATCCTAATCAGCGCCTGCTCAGTATCCCAGGATTGTATGGAACCCTCTCTCGCTTCCGAATCGTGGCTGCACATGCGCTGGCTCTGCGCTGCGCTAACGCCCTAAGCTCGCGTAACTGGTTCTCGGGCCCTGACCTTGTCCAGGGTCGAAACTCTTGCGTACACCGCGACATTCAGGAGAAAGCCAAGCGCATCCGGCTGGGCGCGCCGCTCGACCGCGAAACCAAAATGGGCCCGCTGGTCAGCAAAGAGCAGTACGACCGCGTGCGGCAGTATCAGGAGATCGGCAAGTCGGAAGCTACACTGGCCGCGGGCGGCGGACGTGCGGCTGCGCAAGCCAGGGGCTACTATGTCGAGCCAACCATTTTCTCCGATTACGGCCTGGCCGCGGCGGTCTGGTCGCGCGATATCTTCCGCGCTTTCCGCGTAGTCAGGGCTCTGCGCGCCGGAATCGTATGGGTCAATCACATGCAGCCGACTTACGTGGAAGCGCCCTGGGGCGGATACAAGCAGTCCGGCTACGGCCGCGAGCTGGGACCCTGGGGCATCGAAGAGTATCTGGAAACAAAGCAGGTATATATCAATCTTAGCGAGCAACCTATCGGTTGGTATTGATATAGGACACTGGCCTCAGATAGTCACGCTAAGCGTCACTTCCTTCTTGTCGCGCACCACCACGACGGGGAAGGTCCTCTTGTTGCGCGCGGCGCGCACCAGGCTGGTGATTTCGTGTACGGCGCTCACCGCTTCGCCGTCCACTTTCACGATGACGTCTCCGGCGCGCATGCCTGCTTTTTCGGCGGCGGAATCCTTCCCGACGGAACGTACCAGCACGCCTTCCTTAACGCCGAAAAAACCGGCCAGTTGCGATCCCAGCGCCTCGCAGTCGATGCCCAGCATGCCACTACGCATGGAACCGTAACCGCGCAGCACATCCGGCAGCGCGGAGATCTCGGGCATGGGGGGCACTTCAGGCATGGGGGGCATAGGTGGAATAGGCGGGATTTCGACGGTGAGATCGCCGTCATCGCCATCGCCGGTGCGGAACGAGTACTGCGCCAAGCGGTGGCCGATAGTGGCCGTGAGGGTCTGGGCGCCGCCGCTGCGCCAGACCAGCAGTTTCACTTGACGGTCGACGGGGGTCTCACGCACCAGGCGCACAAACTGCTCGGTGCCCTCGATGCGTTGGCCATTGTACTCCAGCACCACGTCGGATTCCTTGAGGCCAGCCTTGGCCGCCGGACTATCATGATCGACGCTCTTCACTTCGACGCCATGCACCTCTTTGAGGTTCAGCGCCTTGGCGCGCTCAGCGTCGATTTCGGCGACGCCAATGCCGAGATAGCTGCCTCCCGTTTTGCGGATGACGATCGCCCGGTTAGTGGCGTTGCGCGCGCGCGGCGCATCGTCCTGCGCGAACGAGCACGAAGCCGCCGCCAGGCCCACAGCGGTAAAACATAGCGATTTACGGATAGCGCGATTCATAAGCCCTCTTCCTCTCAGTGTTGCCGTCTGATGAATATGGTGCCGCCGGTGCCGGAAATCCGCAGGATGGGACCGCCGCCGTTGACCGGCCCTTCGGCGACCACCTGCCCGCCTTCGACGCGCACCGATATTCCAGGAAAATCGGATACGATTCTACGGATATTGCCGGCCAATTCGTTCTGCGCCCGGATGGTCACACCCAAATTAGACGGGATGATTACGGTAATGTCACCGCCGCCTGTGGACAGGAACGAATCGGCCATGGGCTTGCCCGCCAGGAGGGTGGCGATGATGCTGCCGACGGCCGTGGAGACCCGCACGCTGCCGGAAATATTATCGAGATTCACGCCACCGGCGGCGTTTTCGCAACGCACACCTTCGGCCGAGCCAACCTTTACCGGTCCGCCGGAGTTGCGGGCGGTGACCAAGCCATGCGCCTGCCCCACGTCGATGGGCCCGCCGCCGGTCGAGGCAATCACCGCGGAGCCGGCGTTGAGAATACGGATGCTGCCGGCCATCGTGGCGGCATGTACCAAGCCGTGTACTTCCTGCGCGGAGATATCGCCGCCACCGGTCTCAAACGTGGCTTCGCCGCGCACCTGGCTGGCGGTGATCTTGCCTCCCGCCGTGGTGCACTTGGCATTGCCGCCGACAGCGCCCAGCGTGATATCGCCGCCGGCCGTGCGCACCACGATATTGCCTTTGATGCGGTCCGCCGTAACCGCGCCGCCGCCGGTTTCCGCTTGCACCGCGCCATCCAGGTCGTAGAAGGCCACCGCGCCCTCGGTGGTGGAGATGGCGGCTTCGGGACTGGTGCGGGGCACCTTAACCTGCAAATCCGCCATGCCATCGCCGCGCTGGACTACCAGGTACATCGCATTTCCGGCTTGCTTGGCGATGCGTACGCCAAAGCCCTTCGCCAGCAGCCGCGCCTCCGCTTCGCTGGCGGCCTTTACGCGTATTTTCAGGGCATACGACAGCTCCGGACCGGGGATGCCGTTCAGCGTGACCGCGCCGCGCGAAGCGATGTGCAGGCGCGCCGCCGGCGCCATCGGTTCCGAGCCGGAGCGAAGCTCAACCCAGTACTTGCCTTCGCGGGTGAGGGCCGGTTCGGCGGCGAGCGCGATGCTGAGAAAACCGGTAACTATAAGGGCGGGCGGGAGTATCGTCATTGCCTTAAAAGGTACCGACCGAGGCATTCATATCCTGCAGAGCCTTCACGCAGCGGCGACGGACATAGGTATCGTCTTCCTTCTGTACGACGCTCTGCAGAAAGCCAACCATGTTGTCGTCGGCATGCGCGGTGAGCGCGTCCACGGCCGCTATGCGCACGCCCGGGTTATCGTCATGCATCAGCACTTGCGCCAGAACCTTGCGCACATCCGGATCGCCGGTGAACGTTTTCAAGCCGTCCAGCGCCTTCAAACGCACGCCGGCATTCGGGTCTTCCGCAACGCGGTTGAGGAGCAACTCGCGGACCGGCGAAGAATCCGAATGACTCTTCAAGAGATCGACCGATTCCCAACGCACGCCGGCATTATTCTCATCGTGCGCGGCAGCCAGCATCAGGCGCTGAATGTTGGTGTCGTTCAACTGTCCGGAGATTACCCGCCGGCGGGTTTCATCGAGCACGATCTGCACTTCGCCGGGCTGGCCGCCTTCGTGTGCCGGCTGTACGGAGCGAATGGAAGAGATGACGTCGGGTGTCAGGGAAGCGAGACTGAACGGGCCCGCGGCGCCCGGTGCTGTCAGCCGCGCTGTTACGAAACCGAGCGCCAGCAGCGCGCTCGCGCCCAGAGGCATGCGCCACGGGCCAAGAGACGGAAGCCATGCGCCAAAGGCGGCGAGCGGCGATTGGTGAAGAGGCCGATTAGCAATCGGCCGCAGGCTGCCAGCCTGCCCCACAAGGGCGCCCTGGCGATAGACGGCGCGCATGAGGTCATGCCGGCATTCGGCCAGCAGGGCGGCGGATGGCTGCGTTTCGCGCCGGTCGAGCGCGGCGGACAGGACGCGCTGCGACTCCGCCTGGCGAGCGCAGGCCGCACAAGTATCTAAATGCTGTTCGAGGCAGTCCTCTTCCTCGGGCGGCAATTCGCCGTAAAAATAGAGCGGAATGAGCTTGGTTACGGATTCGCAGTTCATTGAAAATCTCCCAACACCGCGCGCATCTTTTGGGTGGCGCGGAACAGACAATTCTTGGCGGCTTCTTCGCTAGTGCCCAGGATCTCGCCGATGTTGCGGAGGCGCAGACCTTGATAATGCCGCAACTCGAAAACCATGCGTTCGCGAGGCGTAAGCCCGCCGAGAGCGCCCTCGATGCGCTGCCCGAGCTGGCGATTCCACATGCTGCGCTCGGGATCGGCGTGCGCGGCTTCCTCCTCAAAATCGTTCATCCGGTCGAGCGGCCCCTCGGGCGTATCCACCACGGCCGGCTCTTCCTTCCGAACTTTGCGCTTGCGCAGATTATCCAGGCAAATGTTCGTCACGATGCGATAGAGCCAGGTATGGAAGCTGCAGTCGAACCGGAACGAATCGATGCTGCGGAACACGCGCAAGAAGGCCTCCTGGAAGACGTCACGTGCGTCTTCCTGGGAACGCAGCAGGTTGACCGCGAGCCGAAGCACACTTTGGTCGTAAGCGCGGACGAGTTGTTCGAAAGCGTCCTGATCGCCGCGCTGAACGGCCCGGATCAGGCTGGCTTCATCTAATTTGGGGCTCAACCTGACACCGACGGCGCCAGGAGCGTCCTGCGCCATAAGTTCCGGCTCTGCTGAAGCTTCCAATCATCCCTTCGATTAGTTTGACGCAGTAGTGGCAATTTTGTCACGGTGTGCTGTTCAGATTCGGACAGTGTCCGGTTGCGGGCGGGAGGTGGCGCTGGGCTGACGAACATTTATTTTTCATGGTATGCACCCTTCGTCGCGGGCAGGTCCTGCTAGCTACGGACTGGGAAAGAAAGCAATTTAGCCGCAGATGAAAGCGGATGAACGCAGATAAGGCAAAGTCAAAGCCTTTGTTTTCCGGCGGCGTTCGTCTGCTAGGGGCTGGGGCACGAGGGAGTGGAAGAGGTTCGTTCTGAGCCGGTTGTAGCCGACGCGGAGGCCGATTAGCTGTGCGCCGAGCGCGGCGATGAGTTCGGGAACGGCATGCAAGAGGGTGAGCGCCGCGAGGAGCATGGCTGCGGACGCTGAAAGCACCCCGAATCCGGCGATGTCATCATTTGTTGGGTTCGAATGGTAATTCATTGAGTTTTGAGGGTTTGTGGCGTCGGCAGGCGGAACCGCCTGCCCCAACGGCCCTACCCGCTCCGCGACCGCAGGATCGGGTTCGGCGGGCGGCGCCGCCTGTCGCACTTCAGGGGTGGAGGCGATGCGGGCGGCCTGGTAAATTTTCAACTGGCGGAGGGAGCGGTCGATGGAGAGCTGGATGCCGCTTTTGTAGCGGTTGAGGTTAGCGAGGGAGTTGGGCTTCGCGCAATCGGCGATGAAGGCGCGGGTCAGGCGGTCGTCCGGGTCGGGCGGGGCGGGGGCAGGCGAGTAATTCTCGGGGTCCCGTTCGTGGTTCCTTTTTTCATTGATCAATTCGCGTTTGCGGGAATAGTCATCGGCGGCGACTCCTTCCAGACGCCGGCGATAGATGCCGGCTTCCATGGGGAGGGCGCGGTCGAGGCGCCATTGATCGGCCGCGATCTGGGTTACCAGCATTTCTTCGCCTTCGCCGACGGGGCGAAAGGCGGCGTCGAGGCTTTTGAGGAGCAGGAGGAAGTCTTCGGGTTGGTCGTCGTCGAGCAGGATATGTTTGTTGGCGCGCAGGCCGTGGAGGAGGCGATTGCGGCTGGATGCGGCTTTGCCTTCGGCGGTGCGTGGTCCGGTAGATTTTTTCGCATTTTCACGGTTGGCGGCGATCTGGGCCTCGGTGAGTGTGCGCGGTTCGTTTGGATTCTTCATATGCGTATTGGCGGGCGCGTGTGGCCCGTTCCTTTCGCTTACATGTTACGGGGAGGGGTTGGCGGATACGGGTGGCATTTCGCGCAAGCGATTGAAAACGGGAAAGCGGGAAATTTTGGGAACGCGTGACCGTCGGGCGTCTCGTTGTGGGGCGCGATGGAAGGGGGAAACGCCGGCATCGGAGGGACCGACTCATCCGGCTCGAAGAGTGGCGGCGGGGCGGCGCGCCGGTGTTCGGTGCGGCAAATTGGCGCGGGCGTGTTTGGGGCGCCCGGGCTTCACGGGCGGGGGAAGCTTCCCACAACCGGACTTAACCGGCCCGTGACACCCAAATCCGACCCTTCTCCGAGTGGCGCGTCACTCGGCCGCAACGTAAGAGAGTCGGCGAGTTCCGCCTTCATGCAGAATTCACACGAGCGGCTGCGCCTCCAAACCAGCTAACATTTTCAGGAGGGTGCCGTCTATGAACTTGTCACGAGCCCGCCACGCGAGAACACAAACCGATTTCGCAACCACATCCGGTTCCGCGCCGTGGAGTTCCCTGAGACGAAGGTCATCGTGGCGCGAGGACGATTTCAATGATGATGAGTTTCAAAGCAGCGCAGTCCATGCTCCATCGCTGGAGAAACAGAGGCTGGATTCTCCTGGCCACCGCTTTGGTTTCTTTCGCCGCCGGGTCGCTCTTCACAGCCCGGCTGGCGGGCCCTAAACAGGTGAGTGCGGATAGCGGTCACGTCTTTGAGCTCATGATTTACCACACTGCACCCGGCAAAGCGCCTGCCCTTGAATCGATCTTTCGCGATGTTGCCAAGCTGCAAACCAAATACAATCTAAACGTGGCCGGCTATTGGGTACCCAACGAAGACCCTGCCTGGAGAGACACGTTCGTTTACCTCGTCGTCCATCCCAGCCGAAAGGAAGCGGATGCAAATTGGCAAGCCCTTCATGCCGACCCCGCGTTTCCGCCTTATCGCAAATCGGCGGAGCCACTGATTGAGAAGGTCAACGGGGACTACCACGTCGATGAAGTGTATATGCGGCCAACCGATTTCTCAGCGATGAGGTAGGTGAGGTGAAACAGTTCACGCTCATGAACGCGCTCCAGCGTTGCGCCTTCATCGGTTCTCTTTTGTTTCTTCCACTACTTGGTCCGGCGCAGGAATGCTGGATCGCCACTTGGGCTGCCAGCCCCGAGCCCGCAGAACCCGATCCAAACCAGCCAATGCTCAATCTTGAGGATCGAACGGTCCGAGAGCGCGTGCGCATATCTGTTGGGGGCTCTCAGATTCGCATTCGTCTTTCAAACGAATTCGGCTCCTTCCCACTCGTTGTTGGTTCTCTGACTGTGGGAGTGCCAAACGGTGCAGCGAGCGTAAAGTCGGGTTCAATCCAAGCCGTGACTTTTGGGAGAAGCACCTCGATCACAATTCCTCCGGGCGCGCCGGCGCTTAGCGATCCGGTGGCTTTTTCTGCGGCCAACGGATCCGAGATTAGCATCAGTCTATACATTCCCAGACGTGTCGCTACACCCACGTGGCATGCGCTGGCACTCAAGCGCGCCGTGGTCTCGCCAAAGGGAGACTATTCCCATGAAGTGGAGATTCAAGGCGGAACGGAAAGTTCGAGCTCAGTATTCGTGACTGCGGTGCTCGTTCCGGCGCGACCTTCCCACCGCCTGATCGTGGCATTCGGCGACTCCATCGTCGATGGCGATGGCTCCACGCCCGAGGCGGACCGCAATTGGCCGAGTGACCTTATCCGCCGAATAGGAAGAACGTCGAGAGCCTCGAAATGGGCGGTAGTGAATGAAGGTATCGCCGGCAATCGTCTGCTAGGGGATGGGCCCGTGGCGAATTTGGGCAAAAGTGCACTGGCGCGTTTCGACCGGGACGCTGTGTCTCTTCCGGGTGTTACGCATATTGTGCTGCTGGAAGGGATCAACGATCTTGGTTTTCCCGGCGCTAGGCTGAACGAGCTCTCGCTAGCTGATGTGGCAGATGTACGGAGCGCCGAGGATCTGATCGGCGCGTATCGCCAATTGATTGCGCGCGCCCACGCCCGTGGAATCAAGGTGATCGGCTCGACGCTGACACCGTGCGAAGGCGTCGCCATCCCTGGCTACTACTCAGTTGCCAAGGAAGCCACACGGAAGGCGGTCAACCAATGGATTAGAAACAGCCGCGCTTTTGACGGCGTAATCGACTTCAATTCGGTTTTGCGCGATCCGGATCATCCCAGCAGACTCTTGCCCCGCTTAGCGTCGGAAGATCATCTCCACCCGAACGATGCCGGCTATCAAGCGATGGCCGAAGCGATCGACCTCGCTCTCTTCCAATAGCGCTAATGGATTCACTTCTCAAACGACCGCGGGGCGCACTCCTGTATGGCCGGCCACTCGTAAAAAGCCGAGATTGATCCGGCAGCCCCCAGCGACCCTCGCAATTGGCCGGAAACGGGGTTGTGGGAAGCGACGGCTGCCAGTTGCACGCCACACGCGCCAGACGTTGGGCTTGAGTGGGTGAGCTTCGCGCGCTTTGGCAGGCGAACCCGCTGCCCGACCAGGCAGTACAAAGGCATCCGGAATGCCCTTACGGCACTGGTTCTCTTTTTGGGAGATGTAGAAACTCAAGTCACGGGCTGGGGCCTGTGCTACCTGGCCATCTCCAGCAGCCGCCGCTCGTCGATCGCCTGGACGAGCAGACCGCGGGCCTTGTCCCCCTTTGAGCCGGCCTCCTTGCCCGCCACCCGGTAGCTGGTCTTGCGGCTGACGGAGGCGCTCACCTTGCCGCCCGCCGCCTCGATCGCGCGGCTAGCCTCCTCGCGGCTCAGGTTCGGCGGCGTTACGGTGAGCACGAACGTCATCCCGTGAAGCGGCCTGCCCTTTTGCGTTTGACCTCGTATTCGAACTTCAGGCCGGCCGCGCGCAGGCGCTCCGCTAGTTCCCGGTTGCGTGTATTGGCTGACCGTCGGGCGTCTCGTTGTGGGGCACGGGGAAGGTTGCGCGGGAACGTCAGGCTGCGCCCGCGATTCCTCGAGATCGAAAAGACGTACAGGGACGAAGTAAGCGATAATCGCGGAGGGAGCGCGGCACCCTGCGCACAGATCCGTGCTGGCGCTCCTAACGCACACGGTTCTTATCTGAGCGGGTTAGAACCGAGGGGCCTGTGGCGCACTCGCTTGACGCACGCCACAGTGTTGCGTTCCGGTTCGCCCGACACCGTCGACGGCCTCTGATTTTGGCTATTTCGGAGCTCATCAACTTCAAGGGCTCGGGGTCGGGATGGATGGCCAGGTGCTATCCGAAACCCACATGCAGAACTCCGGTGTGTCCTCCGAGATCGTGGCGAATGTCGAGCCGCCCGCAAGCGACGGGGGAGATCCCGCGGTTACAGCGTACTTTGCAATCGAGCCCGATCCCGTGCCGCCGGTACCGTCCTGGAAGATTACATAGACGTTGCCGGAGTCATCGAAGGAGGTACCGCCGATCTTGCTGTTTGGCGGTCCGCCGATGGCGACGGCCTGAAACTTTAGCGACGCAAGCGATGCCGAGGTGGGCAGGGCGCTCCAATAAAGACTCTGGCCGGCGCTGACCCAAAGCCCGCCGTTGGAGATCGCCAGTTGCGTAGGGCTTCCGGGGACCGCTCCCGGCGCCAGCGGCGCGCCGCCATTAAGATCGTACATATTGACTTGCGAATCCACTTCATCGCATACAAAGAGGATGCCGCTCGAGATCGCGACATCGCGGACTGAGTTGACGGGCACGAGCGGGGGACCCGAACCCTCTACCCCTTTCACTCCCAATCCGCCATTTGCCTTGCTTACGTTCGTGGAGACGGGCAATCCGGCCAACGCGCCATTCCGCGAAGCGACGAATGTGCCATCGAGGAAGGCATCCGGCGACGGATAATGCGTGTTCAGGAAGCTGGACTGACAGCCGGAACCGAGCGTGCCGTTTACGGCGCCATGGCGGCCGCCGGCCAGAGCATTTTCTAATCGAATAATGATCCTGAAAATCGGGTAATCTCCGGGTGCCCCTTTCTGCCGCCCTGAGGCGGCGAATTTTCGCGCGGTGCGGGTACCGTTGATCGTCGGATGCCGCATCGTCCACCAGCGCTGCCCA
>DATNMW010000179.1:0-29366 GCA_035602155.1 Bryobacteraceae bacterium
CGGCCGCCGGCGGCGCGCCATCACGAACCCCCGCCTGCGCCCGCCGCCGAACCTGCGCGCCAAGCCCCTCCGCCCGAGATGGCGCATCCTGCGCGCACCGGCGGACCGATCCTGCCTCCGCTGATGGCGCCACAACCGCACTGGAAACAGGAAGTCCGCCCGGATGCCGAGCCATCGGCCGAGCCCGCGCCCGCATCTGAGACACCTTCCACAGGCGGGACGCCCGCCGGCACGCCCGAAGGAGACAAATAAGCCATGATGATGCCGAAGAAGGTCAAATACCGCAAGCAGCAGCGCGGCCGCATGTGTGGCAAGGCGTGGCGGGGTTCCTCCATCGCTTTCGGCGAGTTTGGCCTGAAAGCCCTGACCTGCGCCTGGATCACGGACCGGCAGATCGAAGCCGCGCGTATCGCCATGACCCGCTCCATCAAGCGCGGCGGCAAGGTATGGATTCGTTTATTCCCGGATAAGCCGATCACCAAGAAGCCCGCCGAAACCCGTATGGGAAAGGGCAAAGGCGCGCCGGAGCAGTGGGTGGCGGTGGTGCGGCCGGGCAAGATTCTCTTCGAGATGGAAGGCGTGCCGATGAATGTCGCCGCCGATGCGATGCGCCTCGCGGCGCACAAGCTGCCGATCCGCACCAAATTCGTAACGCGGGAGCAGGCGGAGTAAATTATGAAGTCGCAGAAGATTCGGGACCTCGACGAGAACGAGCTGCAGCATCAGTTGCGCACCATTGAGGAGCAGCTTTTCCGGCTGAATTTCCAAATGTCGATGGGCACCATGGAAGGCCTGAAAAAGGCGCGCGCCATGAAGAAAGACCGCGCCCGTATCTACACCATTATTCGAGAGCGGGAACTGTCTGGAGCGAAGAAGTAATATGGCCGAACAGACGCAGAAGCCATTGAAGAACGAGAAGGTGGGCCAGGTGGTTTCGACCAAAACGGCCAAGACCATCATCGTGGAAGTCAGCCGGCGCGTGCCGCATCCGCTGTACAAGCGGATTGTGAAGAAGCGCAAGAGATTCCACGCGCACGACGAAGAAGGCCGCGCCAAGATGGGCGACATCGTGAAGATTATCGAGTGCCGGCCGTTGAGCCGCACCAAGCGTTGGCGGCTGGCCGAAGTGGTCCGGCGCGCCCCGCAGGTGGGCGTGCAGCCGGAGGAGTTGGACGTAAAGGTATAGCGCCAGGAGAGCGACCTATGATAGGGATGCGAACAATTCTCGAGGTGGCCGATAACAGCGGCGCGCGCCGGCTGGCGTGTATTTTGCCGCGCGGCGGCGACCTCGGTTTGCGGGCAGGTTTGGGCGATGTGGTTACGGCCAGCGTGAAAGAAGCGGCTCCGGATTCCGCGATCAAGAAGGGCAAAGTAGTGCGCTGCGTGATCGTGCGCATGCGCAAGGAGACGCGGCGCAAGGACGGCACTTATATCCGGTTCGATTCCAACGCCGCGGTGCTGATCACCGAATTGGGCGAGCCGGTAGGCACGCGCGTATTCGGACCGGTCGCCCGCGAGTTGCGTGAAAAGCGATTCATGAAGATCGTGTCCCTGGCGCCCGAGGTGATTTGAAAATGCCGAAGAAGAAACTGGCAGAGCCGGTACGAATTTTACTGAAGAAGAACGACCAGGTGAAGGTGATCGCCGGTCGCGACAAGGGCAAGACCGGGCGCGTGCTGGATGTGAATCCGGCCAACGGCAAGATCCTGGTGGAACACGTTTCGATGATCAAGCGGCACACTCGTCCCAACCCTGCCAAGCAGATCAAGGGCGGCATCGCCGAACGGGAAAGCCCCATCGCGGTTTCGAACGTGAAGATCGTGTGCGCGCAGTGCGGGCCGGTGCGCATCGCGCACCATGTGGAAACGCTGCCGGGGGGCAAGCAGCGGCGCACGCGCGTATGCCGCAAATGCGGGCAGACCTTGGATAGGAAATAGTCAGGAATAAGCAATGGCAGCACGACTCAAGGAACACTACACGAAAACAGTCGTCCCGGGGCTCACCAAAGAGTTCGGGTATAAGAACGTGATGGCGGTACCCAAACTGTCCAAGATTTCGGTCAACATCGGTTTAGGCGAAGCCACCCAGAACGCCAAGCTGATGGATGGCGCGGTCGCCGAATTGGGCCAGATCGCCGGCCAGAAGCCGGTGGTCACCAAGGCGCGCAAATCCATCGCCGCCTTCAAACTACGCGAAAACATGGCTATCGGATGCATGGTCACATTGCGCGGCGACCGCATGTACGAGTTTTTCGACCGCCTAGTGAACGTGGCGCTGCCCCGCGTGCGCGATTTCCGCGGCGTCTCCAGCAAATCGTTCGACGGGCGCGGCAATTACACGCTGGGAATTCGCGAGCAGTTGATTTTTCCGGAAATCGATTACGCCAAGGTGGAGAAGACCAAAGGGATGAATATCTCCATCACCACCTCGGCGCGCACCGACGCGGAAGGCATGGCCTTGTTGAAACAGATGGGCATGCCATTCCGGCAGTAAGGGAGAGAAAGAATAGAAATATGGCCACCACCGCCAAGAGAGCCAAAGATCTGAAACTGGAAAAGGCCCGCGCCGCCAAGACGCCAGGGCTGCACTACTGCAAGCACCGCAACCGTTGCTGGCGCTGCGGAAGGCCGCGCGCCTTTTTGCGCAAGTTCGGCATCTGCCGGCTGTGCTTCCGCCAACTGGCGTTGAACGGGGAAATTCCCGGCGTCACAAAGGCGAGCTGGTGAGAGCCAAAGGATTAGTTGGAGGGCAGGAATGACAAGTGACCCTATCGCCGACATGCTTACGCGGGTGCGCAACGCCATCCGCGCGCGGCATCCCAAAGTGGATGTGCCGGCTTCCAAGCTGAAGACGGAGATCGCCCGCATTCTGAAGGAAGAGGGCTATATCCAGAACTTCAAGGTCGCCGAAGAAGGCCCTAAGAAGACCATCAAGATCTATTTGAAATACAGCGCCGCCAATGCGCCGGTGATTTCGAATATCGAGCGCATCTCACGGCCGGGCTGCCGGGTTTACGTCGGGCAGCAGGATATTCCGCGGGTGCTGGGCGGCCTGGGAATCAACATTCTGACGACGCCTCGCGGGGTAATGACCGGACGCGACGCCCACAAAGAAAAGATCGGCGGAGAATTGCTGTGCCGCGTTTGGTAAGGATTTGACATATGTCTCGAATTGGTAAGAAGCCGATTCCCCTGCCCAAAGGGGTCAAAATCCAAATCGGCGATCAACTGGAAGTGACCGGGCCCAAAGGCGTCCTGACCGTCCCGATACCGGGCGGCGTACATTTCAAGCAGGCCGACGGCCGCTTGGACGTGGTGCGCGACGGCGACAAGTATAGCGCGCTGCATGGGCTTACGCGGGCGCTGGCCGCCAATGCCGTGCAGGGCGTTTCCACGGGGTTCACCAGGGAACTGGACATCGTGGGCATCGGCTATCGCGCCGAGGTGAAGGGCAAGGTCGCCACATTCACGCTGGGCTACTCGCATCCCATCGAGGTGCTGCTGCCCGACGGCGTGGATCTGAGAGTGGATAAGGTGGCCGGCAGCCCGATACAGAATTTGCAGGCGCGCTTGGTGCTGAGCGGCTACGACAAGCAGTTAGTGGGCCAGGTGGCCGCCAACATTCGCGCGCTGCGCGAGCCGGACCCGTACAAGAACAAGGGCGTCCGCTATACCGGCGAACAGTTGCGCAAGAAGGTCGGCAAGACGGGGGCGAGTGCGAAATGATCCGGATAACTCAAAAAAATGAAATCCGCCATCGGATTCACGAGCGCATACGGCACAAGGTGCGCGGCACCTCGGAGCGGCCCCGGCTGGCGGTGTTCCGCAGCCTGACCAACATATACGTGCAGGTGATCGACGATTCTCATGGCGCCACGCTGGTGTCGGCTTCGACGATCGAAAAAGGCAAGCGCGCCAAAGGTGGTAATTTGGCAGCGGCCAAGACCATCGGCAAGCTGGTGGCCGAGCGGGCCAAGGAAAAGGGAATTCAGAAGGTGGTGTTCGATCGCGGCGGCTATATTTATCACGGCCGCGTGAAGGCCTTGGCGGACGCCGCGCGGGAAGCGGGACTGGAGTTCTGATGGCGATAAGAACGGTAAAACGGATTGATCCGCAGACGCTCAATCTGAAAGAGCAGGTGGTGTCGATCAATCGCGTGACCAAGGTGGTCAAGGGCGGCAAGAACCTGAGTTTTTCCGCGCTGGTGGTGATCGGCGATCCGGCCGCCAAGGTCGTGGGTTTCGGTGTGGGCAAAGCCAAGGAAGTGCCGTCGGCCATTCGCAAAGGCATCGAAGCGGCCAAGAAGAATTTGCGCAAGATACATATGCTGGGGACCACTATTCCGCACCAGTCGCTGGGCCGTTTCGGCAGCGGCCTGGTGCTGTTGAAGCCGGCTCCGGAAGGCACGGGAGTGATCGCCGGAGGCCCGGTGCGCGCGGTGATCACCGCGGCCGGGATCCCCAACGTGCTGACGAAATCGATTGGCACGCACAATCCGCACAACGTGGTGAAGGCCACCATCGTGGCCCTGGAGCAACTGCGGGACAAGAACGAAGTAGCGGATATGCGGGGCCTGGCAGTCGAAAAGCTATAGGAACCGCCGATGCACGCAGATATACGCCGATGTCTTGATCGTCCATGGTTTATCTGCGTGAATCGGCGTGCATCGGCGGTTAAAAGGTTTTGTTCTTATGGATGGCATGATTAGGATCAAGCTGTATCGCAGTCCCATCTGCACGCCCCAGAAGCATAAGCGGGTGGTGCTCGGGTTGGGGCTGCGCAAACTCAACCAGATCGTGGTGCGGCCGGATTCGCCCGTTTTTCGCGGCATGGTCAATAAAGTCCCGCATCTATTAAAGGTTGTGGAATAGGAGCGAAGGTATGAATCTTAGCGGATTGAGACCTCCCGCCGGACAGAAGCACGAGCGCAAGCGTATCGGGCGCGGCATGGGCTCCGGCCACGGCAAGACTGCTACGCGCGGCAGTAAGGGGCAGCGCGCCGGCACGGGCTTTGGCCAGAAGCGCGGTTTCGAGGGCGGCCAGATGCCGCTGCACCGCCGCTTGCCCAAGCGCGGTTTTACCAATATCTTTAAGAAGCAATACGCCATCGTTAATTTGGATAGACTGGAGAAGTTGGAAGGGGACGCATTTACTCCGGACCACCTTTTGGAGCATGGCGTGATCAAGAAGCTCCACGAAGGGTTGAAGGTCCTGGGCAGCGGCCAGTTGACCCGCAAATTGCGGGTCGAAGCGCACCTGTTTTCGAAGTCCGCGCTGGACAAGATTCAAGCGGCCGGCGGTGAAGCCGTGGTGATCGGCGCCGTGCCGCAAAATGCTGAGCCGCGCGCGTAAGCAGCGTAACCGAGCCGCGCGCGTAAGCAAGCGGTTGGAAGCGAAGGAACCATGAAGTTTTTCGAAGCGTTCGCCAACGTATTTCGCATCCCCGATCTGCGCAGGCGAGTCTTGTTCACACTCGCCATGCTGGCGGTCTACCGCTTGGGCGGCCACATCCCCACGCCGGGCATCAACACGCTCCGTTGGGAGGATTTCCTAAACCGCAATTCCGGCGGCATCTTCGGCTTCTTCGACCTGTTCGCGGGCGGCAATATCCGGCGGTTCACGATCTTCGCTTTGGGTATCATGCCGTATATCACGGCGTCTATTATCCTGCAGCTTTTGACAGTGGTGGTGCCTACCCTGGAGAAACTCCAAAAGGAAGGCGAACTGGGCCGCCGGAAGATTACGCAGTGGACCCGCTA
The DNA here is from genome assembly GCA_035602155.1 of Bryobacteraceae bacterium. Classification (GTDB taxonomy): domain Bacteria; phylum Acidobacteriota; class Terriglobia; order Bryobacterales; family Bryobacteraceae; genus Bog-159. Next base: position 5,759 of record DATNMW010000179.1, read on the forward strand.
TCTGACCATCGCCCTCTCCATCGTCCAATCGTTCGGTATCGCACAGGGATTGCAGCATAGTAACGGCGGGTTTGTCGACAATCCGGGTTGGGGATTCGTCCTCATGACCATCATCTCGCTGACCACCGGCACGGCGTTCATCATGTGGCTGGGCGAACAGATCAGCGATCGCGGCATCGGCAACGGCATGTCGCTCATTATCTTTGCCGGCATCGTTGTGGGGCTGCCTAACGCCATCTCCAATATCTACCGGAATACGTTCGTCACGCGCGAGTGGGGACCCTTTCAAATGATCGTCATTCTGATCATGATGGTGGCGGTGGTAGCCTTCATTGTCCTGGTGGAGCGCGGCGAGCGGCGCATTCCGGTGCAGTACGCCAAGCGCGTGGTGGGGCGGCGCGTGATGGGAGGACAGTCCACCCACATGCCCCTGAAAGTTAATGCCGGCGGCGTCATTCCGGTGATTTTCGCGTCTTCGATTCTGGCGTTCCCGCAAACTCTGGCGGGCGTGCCGTTCGTCAAGAATATGCCATGGCTCAGCAACACGCTGGCTTCCATCCGCCACGGTGAGCCGCTCTACTACGTGCTGTTCGTGGCGGGCATCATTTTCTTTTGTTTCTTCTACGTATCCATCATCTTCAACCCCAATGAAGCCGCCGACAACATGCGCAAGTACGGCGGATTTATTCCCGGCATCCGTCCGGGACGCAATACGGCGGAGTATATGAACGCCATCCTGACCAAGATCACGGTAGTGGGCGGAATCTATCTGGCGATTCTGTGCCTGATTCCGGACATCATGATTTCCGGCATCAAGCTCCAGCATCTGCCTTTACTCGGCAATTTCATGGACGCATATGCGCCCCGCTTTCTGTTGGAAGGGTTGAACGTAAACTTTTACTTTGGCGGCACATCGCTGCTGATCGTGGTAGGCGTGGCCATGGATACCATCAACCAGGTTGAAGCGCAGTTGATCATGCGCCATTACGAGGGCTTTACGCCCCGGGCAGGGAGGATTCGCGGGCGCCGTAGCACATTCTGACGCGACGCAGCTTTCCATGACGCAAGCTGTGGTTTTGTTTGGTTCCCCAGGTTCGGGAAAGGGTACGCAGGCCCACCTTCTTAAGGATTGCCTGAAGGTGCCCCACGTGTCCACCGGCGATATGCTCCGTGAGCATATCCGGGAAGGCAACGCGCTCGGTGTGCGCGTCGCCGCTACCATGCAATCGGGCACTTTAGTGCGGGATGAACTGGTCAACCATTTGGTAGAGGAGCGGTTGGCCGAGCCGGATGCCCAAGCCGGATTTATTCTCGACGGCTATCCGCGGACCCGGGAGCAAGCGGAGCATCTGTGCGGTTGGCTGGATGGCCGTGGGATTCGCGAGTTGGTGATTCACCTCATTGTCGATTACAATATAATTGTTACCCGGTTAGCCGGACGCCGCCAGTGCCCTCGCTGCGGCACCCTCTATAACACCGTTTCCAATCCTCCGCGGGTGGATGGGGTATGCGACTTGGATGGCCAGGCGCTGGTGATTCGCGACGACGACCGGGAGTCGGTGATCCGCCAGAGGTTGGCGGAGTACGAATCGCAAAGCCGCCCGCTGATCGAATTTTTCCGGGAAAAGGGCCGTCGCCTCTATGAGATCGATGCCAGCGATCAAACTCCGGAGGCGCTGTTGTTTCAGGTCTGCCGGACGATCCGGAGTCCGGAGGCGGCTTAGGTGCGACAGAACTTCGAGCCTGGCTGCATAGGGATGATTATTCGAAAGACCGCCGCGGAACTTCAGAAGATGCGGCGCAGTGGTTTATTGGTCTGGCAGATCCTGCACGAGTTGGCGAAGTTGGCCAGCGAGGGCGTCAGCACGCTGGATCTGGAAGTGGCCGCCGAGCGCATGATGAAAGACGCCGGTGCCCGTCCGGCCTTCAAAGGTTATTACGTGCAGGCCGTCGGGGAAACCTTTCGGTACGTGCTATGTACCTCGATTAACGACGAGGTGATTCATGGTATGCCCTCGGCGAAGCGGATTTTGAAGAAGGGCGATATCTTGTCGATCGATACGGGCGTGCAACTCGACGGATACTACGGGGATTCGGCCACCACCGTGGCGATTGGGGATGTGGGCGAGCAAACCCGCAAGCTGATGCGGGTGACCCAGGAATCGCTGGAGTTGGCCATCCAGCAGGCTAGGACGGGCAACCGATTGTTTGACGTTTGCGGCACCGTTGAGAAGCATGTGCTGGCGAACGGGTTTTCGGTGGTCCGTGAATTTGTGGGCCACGGAATTGGGACGCAGCTCCACGAAGAGCCGCAGGTTCCGAATTACGTGGAGCGGAAAAACGAGAATCCGCGGCTGAAGGAAGGCATGGTGCTGGCCATTGAGCCGATGGTCAATGCCGGCAAGGCGGACACCAAGGTCTTGAAGGACAAGTGGACGGCGGTCACCAGGGATGGCTCGTATTCGGCCCATTTCGAGCATTGCGTGGCGGTGACTTCGAACGGTCCATGGGTGTTGACCAGGCCATGAGCGACGCCGTAAGTGAGGTGACGGCGACTGTGTTGGAAGAGTTGCCGAGTGCGCTCTATCGCGTGGAGCTGGAGAATAAGCAGCAGGTTCTGGCGCACCCGATCGGGACGGTGAAACGGAATTTCGTGCGGCTGCGGCCGGGTGATCGGGTGCGAGTGGAATTATCGCCGGACGATTGGACGCGGGGCAGGATAACGGGAACGGAAACGAAATGAAAGTACGCGCATCAGTCAAGAAGATTTGCGACAAGTGCAAGATCATCCACCGCGAGGGCGTGGTCCGGGTGATCTGCACCAACCCGAAACATAAACAGAGGCAGGGATAACGTTATGGCACGTATTGCCGGCGTGGAAGTGCCGCCCAAGAAGAGGGCCGAAATCGGGCTCACGTACATCTATGGTATCGGGCGCGCCCGTTCGCGGTCGCTGCTCTACCGGGCGGGCATCGATTTCGATAAGAAGGTGGCCGATCTGACCGAGGATGAAGTCAATCGCGTCCGCCAGATTCTGGAAGAGGAAGGCGCTGTCGAAGGCGACCTGCGCAAGGAAATCTCGATGAATATCAAGCGCCACATCGAGATGGGTTCCTATCGCGGCCTGCGGCACCGGCGCGGCCTGCCCGTGCGCGGCCAGCGCACTCACACTAACGCCCGCACCCGCAAGGGTCCGCGGCGCGGCACCGTGGCCAACAAGAAGAAGGCCACATCGAAAACATAGCGGAACATAGTAGAGGCGTATGGCAAAAGCACCGGCAAAACCGACCAAGAAAAAGAGCTTCAAGAAGAAGGAAAAGCGCGTCGTCCATTCGGGCATCGTGCACATACAGGCCACGTTCAACAACACTATCGTGACCATCGCGGATCAGGAAGGCAACGTAGTTTCATGGTCCAGCGCCGGATCGCTGGGCTTCCGCGGATCGCGTAAGGGAACGCCCTTTGCCGCGCAACAAGCCGCCATGACGGCGGCCAACAAAGCCGGCGAAAGCGGGTTGCGTACGGTGGAAGTGCGAGTTAGCGGCCCCGGTTCGGGTCGCGAATCGGCGGTGCGGGCGCTGTCTACCGCGGGGATCGAAGTCCGCCAAATCAAGGACGTCACCCCGATCCCGCACAACGGCTGCCGGCCACCGAAGAAGAGAAGGGTCTAGGGGCCCTTTGTTGGCAAGCAGGAAGAAAGCCGCCACGGCTGTAAACTGCACCTTGGAGTAACGAAAGGTAAGGAGAAGACATTGGCAAGATATATCGGCCCGGTATGCCGGCTTTGCCGGCGCGAGGGCATGAAGCTATTTTTGAAAGGTGAGCGCTGCCATACCGAGAAGTGCGCCATCGAAAAGCGCAACTTCGTCCCCGGGCAGCATGGCAAAGACCGCAAGGCAAAACTGGTCGGCTATGGCCTGCAGTTGCGTGAAAAGCAGAAGGCCCGCCGCATCTATGGCCTGCTGGAAACCCAGTTCCGCAACAACTTCGAGAAGGCCGCGGTATCCAAAGGCATCACCGGCGATGTGATGCTGTCCAACCTCGAACGCCGCCTGGACAGCGTGATCTACCGCATGGGCTTCGGCACCAGCCGGCCGCAGTCCCGCCAGATCGTGCGGCACGGCCACATTCAGGTGAACGGACGCAAGGTGGATATCCCCTCCTTCATGGTCAAGATCGGCGACGAGGTGGCCGTGCGTGAGCCCAGCAAGAACAACCCGACCATCCTCTCGGCGCGGGATGCCACGGCGCATGCGCCGTCGCCATCCTGGATGGATGTGGATCGGGAAGCGCTCAAAGGCCGCATTACGAGCCTGCCCAAGCGCGAGGAATTAGTGCAGATCCAACTCAACGAGCAGTTGATCGTTGAACTTTATTCAAAGTAGACGGTTGTGTAGTGGGGCAGGCGTCCACGCCTGCGGCTGGCCTCCAGGCTGGCCCTTTTAAAGGAGATTATGTTCAAGGGCTTTCAGAAACCCAAAAGACTGGTTGCCAACACCGAAACCCTCACGGAACGGTATGGCATGTTCACCGCCCAGCCGTTTCAACGCGGCTTCGGCACCACTATCGGTAATAGCTTGCGCCGCATCCTGCTCAGTTCCATCGAAGGCGCGGCCATCACGGCGGTCCGCATCGAGGGCGTGGAGCACGAATTCAGCCCCATTCCCGGCGTGGTCGAGGACGCCACCGACATCATCCTCAACCTGAAACAGATTCCCTTCAAGATTATGGGCGAGGGAATCAAGAGCGTACGCCTGTCGGTGGATCACGCAGGCGAGGTGATGAGTTCGCAGATTCAGACCGACCAGGACGTCGAAGTGCTGGACCGCAATCTGCACCTGGCCACCGTCAGCGAAGGCGGCAAGCTCAACGTCGAAATGCGCCTGAAGAGCGGCCGTGGTTACGTCAGCGCCGACAAGAATTTCGACGAAGACCTGGCGCTCGGCTACATCCCGATCGACTCGGTGCATTCGCCGGTGCGCAAAGTGAACTTCGCCGTGGAAGCCGCCCGTCTAGGCCAGATGACCGATTACGACAAGCTTACGCTGGAAGTCTGGACCAACGGCGCGGTTTCACCCCAGGACGCCATCGGTTACGCCGCGAAGCTGCTGAAGGACCACATGTCCATCTTCATCAACTTCGAGGAGCTGCCCGAGGCTTCCGAGGATATCTCCGAGCATGGCATGGACAAGATGAGCGAGATCCTGAACCGTTCCGTGGAGGAACTGGAACTCAGCGTGCGTTCGTACAACTGCCTCAAAAACGCCAATATTCAAACCATCGGCGAACTGGTGCAAAAGACCGAAGCCGAAATGTTGCGCACCAAGAATTTCGGCCGCAAATCGCTGAACGAAATCAAGGAGATTTTGGCCAACATGGGTCTCTCTCTGGGCATGCGAATCGATCCGCATGGCCGTCTAGTGGCGCCGCCGCCGCAACCCGCCGGCAGCATGCCGGAACTCGACGACGAGGATCTGCACAACGATCAGGACCAGTTGTAGGACGGGCTTCCGAGCCTGTCCTGCCGAATGAGGTAAGCCATGCGACATAGAGTAGCCGGATATAAGCTGAAGCGGGACGGAGCCGCCCGCAAATCCCTGCTGCGGGGACTGGTCACCAACGTGATCGAGCAGGAGCGCGTCATCACCACCGTGCCCAAGGCCAAGGCCGTCAAGCCTCTGGTGGACCGCATGATCACGCTGGGCAAGGACGACACGCTGCACGCCCGCCGGGAAGCCGCCCGGGTGCTGTTCACGCCCGCTTCGGTCAAGAAGTTGTTCGACACGCTGGCCACCCGCTTCGGCCAGCGCAACGGCGGCTACACCCGCATCGTGCGGCTCGGCCCGCGCAAGGGCGATGGCGCGGAAGTGGCGATGATCGAGCTGGTCGGCTCCGAACTGGTCAAGCGCGCCGCCGACCGCGCCAAGCGCAAGGAAGAGCGCGAGCGCGCCGCGAGGGAAGGCCGCGACGTGGAAGAAGAAGAGTAGAGCCGCTTCCAAGTCCCGCCAATTCTTCAACAAGCTTGAAATGTTACGCCCACTAAAGCGGTGATTGTGATACAATCTCCACTGCGTTGCCACAAGAACATTGCCAGTTTAGGTTTCTTTCCGAGTCATTAGACAGCCCGGTGCGCCGGTTGCCAGGGTCCCGCCACGCACGTCCAAGCCGGCAAACGTGGGGCGGGGGCCGCACCCTCGTCTGGAGAACTTGCCTATTCGTCCTGACTTCTCACGCTCTCTTCGCCGCGGATTGGAAACCCGTCGATCCTGACGATTTGAGACGGAAAGAACCGGTTGTGGAGAAGGATGCCGACGCGGAAGCCATTTTCTGGGAAGTGCGCATCGGCGATGAGCGGGTCACCGGGGGGATCCATACCGTATGGTCCCAATACATCCGGATCAAGATCTTCACCAACCGCGGACGGGACCGGCTCACGACGGTCGATCTCCCGGTTTACCCTCTTCACAGCATCACCAGCATCGAGGGCCGTACGATCCACCCAGACGGTTCCATCGTAGAAATGAAGAGCGATGCGATCTTCGCGCAGGTCCTGAGCAAGACGGGCGACCTTCGCATCAAACATCAGAGGTTCACTCTGCCGGGCGTGGAACCGGCTTCGATCATTGAGTACCGTTGGAGAGATGAGCGCCAAAACCCAAATGGGTTCCAGCGCTATCAGCGCCTCGATTTTCAACGCGATATTCCCGTCCGGGCGATTCGGTACTGGATCAAGCCGTACACGGCGCCGGGATTCAATTGGATCATGAATGCACAGGATTTCAGTTGCCGGACTACGCCCTTCCAGAAGGACATCAACGGGTACGTCCTGACCAGCTTGAGCAACGAGCCGGCTTTCAAGGAAGAACCCTGGATGCAGCCTGCCGATCAACTGCGTGCCTGGGTCTTGATTTATTACCGGCCGGCATTCGCGCAACTGGAGCCGGATAAATTCTGGATCGAACACGGGAAGGAGGCATATAACAGGTACAAGACGCGGTGGAAAGTAAGCAAGGTCATTCAGCAGAAAGCAGCCGGGATCACCGCCACGGCGAAGACCGACGAGGAAAAAGTTCTACTGCTCGTCGATTTTTGCAAGACTGCGATCAAGAACTCGCAGACCGAGGCGGTTTCGGCGGAGGAGCGCCAGGAGTCGGAGAAGAACAAGAGCCCGGAAGACACACTTGTCCAAGGTATAGGTACCCCTGAGGATATCCGGTTCTTATTCGCCGCACTCGCCACCGCCGCCGGATTCGAAGCGCGTGTGGCCGAACTCCCCAGCCGGCAGACCGCCTTCTTCGATCGGAGGTTTACGGACCCCTATTTTCTGAGTGATCGCGCTGTTGCCGTTAAGGTGGGCGACTCTTGGCATTTCTTCGATGCGTCCGCTACCTACATACCCCGCGGCATGCTGTCGTGGTATCACGAAGGTGTAGACGCCTTGGTTACGGATCCGAAGGAGTCTTTCTTCGTTACTACGCCGGTCTCCAAGCCCGAGCAAACTGTGATCCGCCGGCAAGGCACATTCCGCATCGGCGAGGATGGCGCGCTCGAAGGTGATGTTCTGCTGGTGTACACTGGCCACGAAGGCGCGATTTTCAAGGAACGCGGCGAGAGACAGTCGGACTCCCAACGCGAAGAGGCGCTGAAGAATATATTGAAACGGTATGCCAGCACCGCGGAGTTTTCGGACATCAAGATAGAGAACGCCAACGACCCGGAGAAGCCGCTGGCCTATCGATGCCATATTCGCGTGCCCGGCTACGCGCAACGTACCGGCAAACGGTTGATCTTCGCGCCGAGCTTCTTCCAGCAAGGCGTTCCCTCGCTCTTTCTGGCGAAGGAACGGAAATACCCCATCTATTTCCATTATCCATGGACGATCGAAGACAAGATCACTTACGAATTGCCGGCCGGTTTTCAGCTCGAGGAGCCTCGCGTGCCAGCCCCCATTTCCATGGGGAATTTTGGGCGGTACGAGGTGCATGCGCGGATAGTGAACAAAACCCAATTCGTCTTCGAGCGGCGTCTCGTATGTGGAGACAACCGCAATGTGTTATTGCCAGCGGCGGGCTATCCGGCGATCAAGGAGACTTTCGATGCGATTGCGCAGGGCGATGAACAAAGCATTGCACTGATCCGGGCCCCCGCTGCATCCCCGGCCGAACCTGCGCATTGATTGCGGTTTGGAGGACTGAACATTGCTTGATCGTCTGCAACGAATTGTGATTCTCGCCAGTGTGGCCGGAGTATCAGCAGCGGGCGCGTCTGAAGAAGCGCCCGACTGGCTGCGCGAGGCGTTCACGCGCAAGGTTCCGGCCTATGAGGCCAAAGTTCCCGGCGTCGTGTTGTTGCGCGAGACCAGCACATCCGTGGATGAGACCGGCCGTCTGGTCACCAGCACCCGCGAGGCTCTGCGGGTTCTCTCCCGGGAGGGACGCGCGGACGCCTATGCGTCGCAGATTTATGAGACGGGGAACTCCAAAGTCCGCGACATGAAAGCCTGGATGCTGGCGCCCTCGGGAGAGCTGCTTAAGCTCCCCAAGGAAGCCAACTACGACAAAGCTTATACCACCAATAACGCCTATGACGACATCCGGGTTCGCGGAATCGATGGCAGGAGCAAGGCCGACCCCGGCTCGGTCTTCGGTTTCGAGATCGTCACTCAAGATCGCGCGCTCTTCAGTCAGTTCGAATGGGATCTTCAGAATCGTCTACCCGTTCTGCTCTCCAGGCGTGTCCTGAAGCTCCCTACCGGTTGGCGGGCCGATAGCGTGACCTTCAACCAGCCGGAGCTCAAGCCCTCGGTGGAAGGCTCTACGTACACTTGGGAAGCTCGCGATTTGCCTTTCGTGGAGCCTGAACCAAACAGCCCTAGGTTGTTCTCTCTCGTTCCACGCGTGGCGATCACATATTTTCCACCGGCGGGGGCGAAGTCGTCGTCGGCGCCGGCATTTGCCAGTTGGCAGGATGTATCGCGCTGGGTTACCGCGGCGACGGAAGCGCAGGCGCAGCCCAGCGACGCCATCGTGGCCAAGGCCAAAGCCCTCACCGCCAACGCCAAGACTGAGTTCGAGCGGATTCAAGCCATCGGCTGGTTCGTCCAAGGCGTCAAATACGTCTCGATCCAGATCGGTGTGGGGCGTGGCGGCGGATATCGTCCTAAACCCGCTGACGACGTGCTGGTCAAAGAGTATGGCGACTGCAAGGATAAAGCCACGCTGATGCGGGCGTTGCTCAAGGCTCTGGGCATCTCCTCGTATCTGGTTGCCATCTACTCGGGCGACAGAAGCTACGTGCAGGAAGGCTGGCCATCGCCGCAGCAGTTCAATCACGCTATCGTAGCGGTGAGAGTTTCCGACGATACCCGGGCCGGCGCCGTCATCCAACATCCGGTACTCGGCCGCCTGTTGCTCTTCGATCCCACCAATGGCGCCACGCCGGTGGGAGACCTGCCGAATTATGAGCAGGGCAGCCCCGCTCTAATCGCTGCCGACGGCCAGGGCGATCTGATTCACACCCCGGAAACGCCTCCCTCGGCGAATCTGAGCACGAGAGAAATTCAAGCGATACTGGACCCCAGCGGCAAGCTCACCGCCAGACTTTCTGAGTTGTTTAGCGGGCAATCCGCTGCGTCGGAACGTGCCGTCTATAATGACCGATCCCTTCCCGATTTTAAGAAATCGATCGAAAATTGGATCTCGCTAACCGCCACCGGCGCGCTGATTTCCAAGGTTCAGCCTTCCGATGCTTTCTTGCAGGGGCGGTTCCGCCTCGAAGCGGAATTCGAAGCGCCTGGCTACGCCCAGATCAGAGCCAACCGCCTCATGATTTTCAAGCCGGCTATAGTGGGCAGGCGCCAGTCGGTGTTTCTTACCGAACCGAAGCGAAGCTATCCGGTGCTGCTGAACGCGGTTGCCTTCAATGAAAAAGTCCGCGTTCAACTGCCGCAGGGTTTCAAAGTGGACGAACTACCCGACCCGGAGAAGTTCGAAACGCCCTTCGGCAAGTATGTATCTTCATGCGAAGTCTCCGGCGGAGAATTGGTTTTCGCGCGCACGCTGCAGATCCGCTCCGCCACCATTCCGGTTGCCCAGTACCAAGCCGTTCGCCAGTTCTTCGAGCACATTCTGAACATTGAGCAGACGCCGGTGGTCCTGCTGCGCCAATAACCGCTACCGCACGGTTGAGATCTGCCAGTCCGTGCCCTGCTTTCGCAAACCGATCCGCATCGTACGTTCCTCGGAATAGGTCTGGGAGTCGCCGGGATAGACCTGCTGTAATTTGCTTCGGCACTCGACCGAAGCCGAAGTCCCGGAGATCAGTGGCGCGCCGGGATGCAACTCGATACCGACCGAGCGAGCGTTTTGAAACATCGTCCGCCACTTGTCAAGAGCGCTTGGTGGAATTCCCGGCCAGACCGCCTTCAGCAGGGCTTCGTCCCTCTGGTCGATGGCTCGCGCGAACAGGTATAGCGCCTGGCTCACGCCCACCAGGTCCGCTTGCGCTAAGGCCTCGGCGGCGTGCGGCGAATCGGAATGCTCCTGCGCGAATGCGCGGAGCGCCGCGGGAGCTTTCTTGTCCACCGAATCCCATTCGATCTGATCGATCCGCTGCCTGGCGAGTTCGGCGTGCGCTCCCGTGGGATAACTGCGAACGAAGGATTCGAGCGGTGCCGAGCCGCGGCTGTCCTGCAGGCTCTGCCACTGCTGCGCCTCCGCGTCGACAGGCTTAGGCGTGGGAGTGCTCGGCGGGGCCGCGGGAGGCTGCCGGGAAAGTCCGGCCGCCGACATGGCCCCGGTGGCGCGATCCCCCGTAGGGCGGGACGCGGGAAGTTTGGTGGGGGATGTAGCTTGGGTGGTCTGTTCCGGAACTTTTTCCGATGCTTGTCCGCTTCGTTGCGGCGGCTGCATGGGCTGCGTTATTTTCGTCTTCGCGCCAGCTACTTTGACTTCAGGCCGGACCTGCCTGGTGCGGAACAAGATGCCGATCGCAACCGCAAGAGATCCCGCCACCAACACGGTGGCCCCTGCAATGAGAGGGCGGCGCCGCAGGCCAGGCCTATCGCCCCGCGTGGCCGCAGTAACAACTGGGAGTTCCGCAAGCTGCCGCGCTTCTCTCCGTTCTGTCTCCCGCTCGTCCTCCACCAACTTCAAGCGCTCTGCAGCCCATCGCTCTTCGGCCTTCCGCTCTTCCTCAACCCGGCTTTCCTCAACCCTGCTACGCTCTTCCTCGTCGATCTGGCGCTGCCTTTCCCGCGCGCGGCGCCGCTCCGTCTCTAACTCCTCCGCATGCTTTTCGCTTTCGCCAATCTCCTGGAGGATGCCGGCGAATTCCGTGTCGCCTGGAAATCGCTTCATCGCGCCCTCTACCAACTGCCTGGCATCTGTGAAGCGATTATGCGCCACATGCTCGCCGGCACGCTTTCGGACCTCGGCCACTATTGCTGCCCGTTCCCGTGCGCTCTCGGCTGTCAGATAGTTCTGCAGCGCCGCTGCCTCGCTGTTGGACGGATCCAAGGAAGCCGCACGTAACGCAAGGGCTCGGGCCGTCGCCCGGTCCCCTCGCTGAGCCGCCGCTCTGGCCTGGCGGACTAGCTCCGATGATTGACCCGCTCGCTCCCGCAGCTCCCTGTACTCATCGAGTTGCCGCTCGATACCGGCTCTCAACGCCGCCTCATTCGGTGCGGTCAGTCGGAGCGCCTCTTCGAGGGCGCCGATAGCCAGGTCAAGGCGGTGTTGCGCGTTATGACCCTGGGCGGAACTTATCAATTGGGTGATGTGCTGGTGTCGCTCCTGGTCCTCGCGCTGCCGAATCGCGCGGCGCAGTTCCTGACCCTTCTGGTGCGTGGGGTCCAGATCCAGAACCTTGCTGACCCATGTCCGTACGGCTTCGAAGTCTCCCACTTCGAAAAAATGTTCGGCAGCCTCCGTCCACTCGTCGGCCTGTTTCCTTCGAAATGCAAGCTCAATCGGCGCCAAATCCAGGAGCAGGTCGCCTAAGCTCGAATATCGCTGGCTCCGGTCCTTGGCCATGGCGGTGCGAACCACGGCATTGAGCGCCTCCGTGCATTCCGGGACCAGGTTTCCCAAAGACGCCGGCTCGTGCGTCGTGACCAGGTAGACAACCGTGCCGATCTGAGGAGCGCGAAAAGGCTGCTTGCCGGAAAGGAATTCGTAGCAAGTCACCCCGTAGGAGAAAATGTCCGTAAGCACATCCGCGTCACCCCCTTGGATCTGGTCAGGTGCCATGTACTCGATGGTTCCTACCAGGAAGCCTGTCACGGTTTGCCGTGTTATTTCCTGATCCGTCAGCCGGGCTATGCCGAAGTCCAGGATTTTGACCGTCCCGTCAGCCAGGAGCATCAGATTCGCCGGCTTGATGTCCCGATGGATTACGCCGTTCTCGTGCGCGTATTGCAAACCTTCCGCGATCTGAGTAAGAATGCGAAGCTTCTCGAAGACAGGCAGGTTTGCACCGCCGCCGATGATCTCCTTCAGCGTACGGCCTTCCAGCAACTGCATCACCAGGTAAGGCTGGCCGTCGTACTCGCCATAATCGTACACGGTAACGATGTTCTTGTGATTCAGATTGCCTGTGGTGCCGGCCTCGCTACGAAAACGCGCCAGGAGTGAAGGATCGGTCACCCCCGTCAGGACCTTGATGGCCACGGGACGGCGCATCACGGGATCCCAGGCGCGATGAACGGCGCCGAAGCCGCCCCGGCCGATTTCGCGCTGAACTTCGTATCTACCGATTTGGATCATCGGGATACCACTGCTCATTCTAATATGCCGATCAGCCAAAATGCTGGCGCCTGGGCCCGCGCAAGGGCGATGGCGCGGAAGTGGCCATGATCGAGCTGGTCGGCTCCGAACTGGTCAAGCGCGCCGCCGACCGCGCCAAGCGCAAGGAAGAGCGCGAGCGCGCCGCGCGGGAAGGCCGCGACGTGGAAGAAGAAGAGTAGTAGTAAGTGGGCCTGTCCCTCGGACTGCGGCTGCCTCCCAGGCCCGCCCGAAGCTTGAAGCAGTCCTTTGCCCGGCAACCAAACAAAACCGCTGCATTACAGGCTCCGCAGGTGAAAGCCGCCATCCACGTCGATCGCTTGGCCGGTGGAGTAATCCAGCAATCCGTCGGCGATCGCCCGGACCACGCGAGCCACGTCGCCGGCCTCTCCCATGCGCGGTTGCGGCAGCAATCCCGCCGCGATGCGCGCGGCATACGTCTGCTCCGCCGCGGCGGTCATGTCGGTGCGAATAATGCCCGGCCGAATCTCGAAAACCTGGACGCCATGCGCCGCCAAACGCTGCGCGTAGAGCGCCGCCGACATACTAAGCCCAGCCTTCGAGATGCAGTAATCGGCGCGGTTTACGGAAGCGGCATATGCCGAAATAGAGGTAATGAAAACGATCCGCCCCCGCCCGCGCTCCAGCATCCAGCCGGCCGCCAGCGCGGTCAGGAAGTGCGGCCCCTTCAGGTTGGTCGCGATCAACTCGTCGAAGCTTTCTTCCGTGGCATGTATCACGTCCCGGCGCTCGCGCGGCGCAATGCCGGCGTTGTTCACCAGCAGGTCGAGGCTCTCGAAGCGTTCGCGCGCGTGGCGCATCAGCCCTGCGCGGTTCGCGGCGGAGCATACATCGCACTGCACGATCTCGGCGCCGGTCTCCGCGGCTAGGCTGCGTGCGGCCGCCAGACTGCTCTTGTAAGTGGCAATCACGTGGTGCGTGCGCGACAGTTCCACGGCGATCGCACGGCCAATTCCCCGGCTCGCGCCGGTGACGATGCTAACGGGCTTGGGCAAGGGCTTCAGCAAGGGCTTGGTCGACGTCTTTCGAGATTTCCTAGAAGGTGAACGTCTCGATAAAAGGCTTACGGTTCTCGAATACCGTGGGCATATGCACCACGCCGCGCGCGATTCCGTCCCAATAATCCTGCTCCACCAACTCCGCGTACTGGGCGTTGGTGAGCGCCGCGATGGCTGCATCCGGATTGGTGGCTTCCTGTCCCGCCATGGCATAGCGCCGGTACTCCAGCCCCAATTCCGGTTCCCGGTCCGTGAAGAAGCGCGCCGCGATGGCCGGGCGCCGCGCCCAGGCATGCTTCGCCACAGGAAAATCGCGATGTTCGAGCGCCACTTTACTGGAGTACTCCGGGGCTGTCCGCCCTCCCTTCCACGACCGGCTCTTGCGCAACCAGACCCTGCTTGAGATCGACAAGGCGAGCGTCGACTTCATATGTGCTCCGGCGGGCTTGCGGTCGGCTTCCCCACGATGGCGCCGGCCGCGCCGGCGTGCTGCCCGCCTGGCGGGAGCGTCGCCGAAGCGGTGGGCTCCGGAGGCGTGAATTGCAGTGTGACGATGTCCGTCACGTTGTAAGTTTTTAGGCTGTCGTCCACTTGCATCTTGACGGTACGGGCGGTGCCTCCCATATAGGTCCCCTGGACCACTTGGCCGTTGCGCAGCGTGAGAGTGTCGGCTAGGCATGCCGCGGCGCACGCCACGGCTAACGGGATAGCTAGAATTCCAGTACGCAAACGCATAGGTCCATTCTATGCCGATGTACGAAGGGCTGCTTAACCAGTTTGGAGATTTCCTGCGGACACCAAACGTTCCCTGACGGTAGCGGCTCGGAAACCTTTCAAAATTCGACGCGACCGTTACCGGGCCGCGGCAGCTCGCTGCGCGCCCGGTTCAGCAACCCTAGCGAAATCAATGTGTGTGATCGGCGGAGCGCGGGTCGCACCGCTTGACGTACAATGGGAGATTCGGGCCGTGGCGCAGCCTGGCTAGCGCGCTTGCTTGGGGTGCAAGAGGTCCCGAGTTCAAATCTCGGCGGCCCGACCAAAGCTCCTTTTGTTATAACGTTTCCTCCTTCCCGCGCCCAATTTCGGCACGATTGTGGGGAAACCGTGAACGAAATGCCTCGACCAGGGCTTGGCCCAGCTGTACAACTTGAACACCTCGGCATCGCTCTGCCGAAGCATCTGTGTCACCATGTGATCGGCCACGCCGCCCGCACTCCGCCGAAATCGACCGCCCGGCACGGCTGCACTCCAAACTTCGCGTGAACCCTGCGGCCGGACCGAAGCCGTTCGGCAAGGTAGTCTTCGACGGCCTCGGCCCTAATATCCGACAGGGCAACCTCTCCGAATACCGGGCTCAGGAATTTTCATAACATTCAGATTCTGCTGGCGATTTCCTTCGCCCCGGAACGGAGGCTTGGAACGCCGCTCCAAAAAACAGTCCGCCCACTGGTTGAACGTCAAATGTTTGCTGTCCAATACAGTTGAGGGCCGGCCGTCGTCTCGTGCGTCCATGCGATCGCGCAGAAACCGCTCGGCCTTCTGCCGATCGGTGGTGCCTGTCGATGCTCGTTGTATTTCTCCCTTCTGGTCCCGGTACCAGGCCCGCAAGAAATTCGCGTCTTCCCGTTGGTAGACCGCACCTTCACACTTGCGCGGCCGTTCTCGTTTACACATTGGATTCCTCCATTCAGTTGGAAATGGGCCAGCCCACATCCGGCGCTCAAGTAGAACCGGACACACCGCGCCCTGGTTGCTGAACAGGGAAATCTGCTTCCGCTCAACGAGGATAGCCCACCCAGAGCCTACTGTGGTCGAGTCATTACGATGTGGACTGAGCCGTGGCATCCATTACTTCGGTTACTTACCGATACGGACGGTATCAATCGGTTTCATTTGGCAGCCCCTTCAAATCCCCGCCGATCTCCACCGTGAGCGCAGCCGGCCGCCCCATCCATATCGTCGACCACGCGAAGCCCACCAAGAGCAGTCCCGCATAGACATACGGCAGTATCGAGTATGGCGGCGCAGGCACCGGATATAGGCTGCCTAACAGCGCCGCCCCCATGGCCAAAACCGCCAAAATGGAAATACCGATGGCCCGCGGCGTCAGTCGCCCTTGCGCGCGCAAGTATAGTGGCGCAGCCGCGGAAACCAGTATATACGCGGTAACAAACCCGAACGTTGCCAGCGTCCCGACAAGGCCATAGATGTCGAACAAGTTCACCCCGCGCAAAGTCATGATCCCGGCTGGCAGAAAAGCGGCGATGGAACTCAACAGCACCGCCCGGTGCGGGGTCTGGTTCTCCCCGTGCGCCTCCCCCAGCATGGAGTGCAGCGCGCCGTGCCGCCCCATCAGAAAAAGTACGCGCGCGGCCGCCGTGATGCAAGCCAGAAAGCAGGAAAAGAAACTCAGGACCGCGCCCAGATCCGTCAGCGTCCCCACCAATGGCGGCAGTCCGGCCTTCTGCGCGAGCACGTGCAATGGCGCGAGACTCTTGTCCAAAGTTTGCGGCTCGCCTCGAAACCCCAAAACCTCCGCGTAAGCGCACAAGAAGAAGAACAGGCCGGCCAGCGCGGCGCTCCATTTGACGGCCCGCGGGATGCTGGTCAACGGGTTCCTGGCTTCCGATCCGAGCGACGTAGCGCTTTCAAACCCCACGGAGCTGAATATCGCGAGCACCAGCCCCAGGCGCAGCTTTTCCGGCGTGACGCCATGCAAGGTGAACTGCCCGGCGTCGAGGCTCCAGCCGTGCTTCACGATGATGCCTACCGCCACGGCCGAAATCAGAAGCACCGACCCCGCTTCCAGCCAAAGCATCAGGCGCGTGGAGATCTGTACGTCTCGATAGGCCAGATAGCACGCCAACGCCATCACCAGCGCGGTCGATATCAACGGCGACGCCTGCACGCCAAAGCGATCCTTTAAGACCACGTTGGCATAGTTCGTAACGCCGGCGCTGACCGCCGCCGCCGTACCCACGTACGCGATCAACAAGGCCCAGCCGGCCAGCACTCCGAACCGCGGATGCATGTGGTCGGTAATATAGGTATACAGAGATCCCGGCGAGGCCGAGATTCTGGCGAACTGGTTTACGTTCAGCGCCACCAGCAGAATGGTGATGGTCGAAATGACAAACGCAAGAGCGCAGCCATCGCCCGCCAACCCGAAGACCAGCGGCACGGTCATGACCGGGGCGCCGGTGGGTGCGATGAGAGCTACGGATTGGGCTAATGTCTCGCTAGGCGACAGGGCCGCGGACTTCAGTCCATAGGAAGACGGTGTTGGAGACTCTGGCGCGGACGGGGCGGCGGGGTTTACCAACCTTACCGGAGGATTGCCAAGTTCCATCCGATTATACTAGCATCGGATGAAGCGATCGTTCCGGCGTGTCAGCCAAGTTGCTGAAGAAATCGCGGCTCAATTCCACCAACCTCAGGAGAGGCTGCAACATGGCAACCACCACCGACGTCAACATTCCCCATACGCCCGTTTTGCATCGACACGGGCATCCACTCGACCCTTTATCCGCATCCGAGCTGAATGAGGCGGTCCGCATCCTGCAGCGGGAAAACTACTTCGGCGAAAACGTCCGGATCGTTTCCATCAACCTGACGGAGCCCGCCAAGAGCCTGGTCGAAAAGCATTGCCTCGGGAGCCCGTTTGGACGGAAGGCGCTGGCCGTTCTCCTCGACCGCGCCAGGCGCTCGGCGTGCGAAGCGGTAGTGGATCTGGCCGGCAAGTCCGTCGCGTCAGTCACCCCCCTGCCAAGCGGCGTCCAACCCTCCATCATGCTCGACGAGTTCAGCGAGTGCGAACAGGCTGTCCGGCGCTCGCCCCTTTTCCAGGCCGCGCTGCGCAAACGCGGTGTGGCGGACGCCGATTTGGTAATGGTGGAACCCTGGTCGGCCGGCATGTACGGCACTGAGTTGCCCGAGGACTGGGGCCTGCGTCGCATGCGGGCGCTCTGCTTCGTCCGCTCCGAGCCTAAAGACAATGGCTACGCGCGGCCCATGGACAGCATGGTAATCGTCTTCGATCTATATAAGATGGAGGTGATCCGCATCGAGGAATACGGAGTCGTGCCGCTGCCGCCCGAGAGCGGCAACTGGGCGCACGAGTATATCCCCGCCATGCGGAAAGATCTCAAGCCGGTGGACATCGTGCAGCCGGATGGCCCCAGCTTCACGGTGGAAGGCAACCAGGTGCAGTGGCAGAAATGGAAGTTTCGCGTAGGCTTCACATCCCGCGAAGGCTTGGTGCTGCACACCGTCAGTTACGACGACGATGGCGTGGAACGCCCCATCCTTTATCGCGCATCGATTTGCGAGATGGTGGTTCCCTACGGCGATCCCCGCGAGCAGTATTATCGCAAGAACGCGTTCGACATCGGTGAATACGGCCTCGGCATGCTGGCCAACTCGCTGGCGCTCGGTTGCGATTGTCTGGGCGCGATCCATTACTTCGATTTCCCCCTGGTGGACAGCCACGGCAACGTCACGCCGCTCAAGAACGCAGTGTGCTTGCATGAAGAAGACTTTGGCATCCTCTGGAAGCACACCGATTGGCGCACCGGTCAATCGGAAGTGCGCAGGTCGCGACGGCTGTCGGTTTCGTTCATTGCCACCGTCGGGAATTATGAATATGGATTCTACTGGTATTTCTACCAGGACGGATCGATTCAATGCGAGATCAAGCTGACCGGAATCATGAACACCACCACATTGGCGCCCGGCGAGGAATCGCGATATGGCGTGGAAATCGCCCCGCGATTGAATGCGCCATTTCATCAGCACATTTTCGCGGCGCGACTGGTCGCCAGCGTCGACGGTTCCAACAATTCGGTCTATGAGGTGAACAGCGTTGGCGTGCCTACGGGCGCCGGCAATCCGCACGGCAACGCCATCGTCGCCGAAGAAACGCTGCTCGCAACCGAACAGCAAGCGCAACGGCGCGTCAATTCGGCGACCGCGCGTTTCTGGCGCGTGGTGAATCCGGGCAAAAGGAACCGGCTGGGACGGCCTGTGGGTTATCGTTTGGTTCCGGGCGAAAACTGTCCGCCGCTGGTACAGCCGGACGCGGCCGTAATGCGGCGCGCCGCGTTCACATCGAATCATCTTTGGGTGACGCCGTATAATCCGCAAGAGCGCTACGCGGCCGGCGAGTATCCGAATCAGCATCCCACCGGAGACGGTCTGCCGCACTGGACCAGGGCGAATCGAAAGGTCGACGACACCGAAATTACGCTGTGGTACGTCTTCGCGCACAATCACGTGCCGCGTCCCGAGGACTGGCCCGTAATGCCCGTGGCGATGCTCGGGTTTCAATTCCGTCCCGACGGATTCTTCGCGCGTAGCCCCGCGATGGACGTGCCTCCGCCGCCGGCCAAGACATGCTGCCACTAACCCTCGAAGGGCAAGCCAATCATGGCCTGGGCACCCTCCGGGAACCGCTTTCAGGCCGGCCGTTCGATTCTCAACGATTATGAAACGAGTGCTTTTGCTCCTGACACTGTTCGCCGCCGCCGCCGGCGCGGGCACCCTGTACATTCCGGCCTACCCCGCCGCGATCCTGGTGTTCGATGAGTCTAAGGGCCAGGTCGTCGACCGTATCCCACTGGAAACCGGTACCCCCATGTTCATGCGCCTGGCGCCGGATCATAAGAAGATCTATGTCTCGACGGTCGATCACAACGGTATCGAGGTGATTGACGTCTCGACGCGCAAAGTGGTCAACCATTTCGTTCTGAATACGGCGACCAAGCAGTACCGGTTTCGCGGCGGCGCAGTCGACCCCCACGGCAAGCTCTTCTACACCGTCACCAAGGAGATCGATAAATTCCCGGAACACTTCGAAGTGGCCAAGTCCAAGTACACCGTGATCGATCTCGCGCAACAGAAGATAGTAAGGACGGCGGACATGCCTCCCGAGGACGAACAGAGCCGTCTCTCCTTCGAGGTTTCGCCGGATGGCAAATACATGTATCAGTTCGGTCCCAAGATCGCCATTCTCCGGACCTTGGACTTCAAGGTAGTCGATCAGGTGGATCTGGCGCAACCGGATTTCCAAGGCATGGGGAATGTCCACCTGGGGGGCGATTTGGATTTAATCAGCCAGCCCGGCGTGCACACATCGATATTCACTTCGGCCGATCCCATCGTCCACAACCGCGTCTTCGGCCTCGCGCGCTTGGACCTGGGGTCGCGCCAGGTGAACTACAATCCGATCGGACCTGCACCGCCCGGCATGGCGGGACTGCAGGTCACGCCGGACAAGAAGACGGCTTACACAATTGTCGCCAATGGGTCGTTTGGAAATAAGCGGTGCGAGTTCTGGGCGTTTGATTTGACCACCGATCGTTTGACCCGCAAAGAGGAAGTTCCCTGCAGGACGCGCTTCAGTTTCGGCATGTCGAGCGACGGCCGGAAGCTCTACATTTATGGCGCCGGGTTTGAAATAGAGGTCTACGATACTGCAACCCTCAAGTTGGAGAAGACCTGGAATCTCGAGAACGACGTGACCTACGCCGGAATCGTCGTCCTGCCGTAAAGGCCAGTCTTTGAAAAGCTCTGCCTCAAACGCGGGCCCTCGGCCAGCCGCGGTCTCGCAGGCCTGCGCTAACTAAAGCCGCACCCATACTCTTCCGATATACCAAGAAGAGGCCCCCCTATGCCACAAGCCATGGTCGTTGACGACTCGCGTGCGGTGCGCATGATTCTGTCCAGAGACCTTGCGCAGATGGGTTACGATGTCTGCGCCGCCGCCGATGGCGCGGAAGCGCTCCCGCTTCTACGCGCGGATATGTCGCTCATTCTAGTGGATTGGAACATGCCGCACATGAACGGGCTTGAGTTTCTCAAGAGCCTGCGCGCCGATCCGCGCTACGCTTCCGTGAAGGTCATCATGGTCACCACTGAAACAGAGGTGGACCAGATGGTGAAGGCGCTCGCTGCGGGAGCCGATGAATATGTGATGAAGCCGTTCACTAAGGAGATCTTGACGGACAAGTTGCGCGTGATGGGCTTGATTCAGTAGATGCTGGGTTTGATTCGATAGAGATCCGGATGCATACGAGCATTTCCAGGAAAACGATCCCGATGGGCGCCCGCATTCGCGTGCTGGTAGTAGACGATTCGGTCGTCATCCGCCGGCTGGTCACGCATGCGCTGTCGGAGGATCCCGCCCTGGAAGTGGTCGGAACGGCTTCGAACGGGGCCATCGCGATGGAGCGCATCGCCCAGTTGAATCCGGATGTGATTACCCTCGATATCGAAATGCCCGAGATGGATGGACTGGCTGTCCTGCGCCGCATGCGGAACCAGCAGGTCCGGCCGCGGGTGGTCATGTTCAGCACCCTTACCGACCGCGGCGCCGCCTTGACCCTGGAGTCTTTGGCGTTGGGCGCCGACGATTATGTGACCAAGGCCGCCAATGTCGGATCGCTGGACCGTTCGATGGCCAGCTTACTCAGTGAACTCGTCCCCAAGATCAAGCAGTTCTTTCTGTTGGCTGGCGCGCTTGCGCCTGCGGGCCCGCCCGCTCTGGCGCCGAAGCGGTTAGCCATGGTGCCCGCTCCGATCCGCAATGGCCGTCAACCCAGGGTATTGGCAATCGGTGTTTCCACCGGCGGCCCCACGGCTCTGGGGGTGATTATTCCCCAGTTTCCGTCGGATTTTCCGCTTCCGATCCTGATCGTGCAGCATATGCCGCCATTGTTTACACGGTTTTTGGCAGAGCGTCTCCAATGCGGCACGGGATTAAGAGTCGTAGAGGCGGCCGATGGCGCCCCGGTAATCGCCGGCGCGGTCTTGATCGCTCCCGGAGATTACCACATGCGCGTACGAAACCAGGGCGGGCAAACCGTCGTTCTGTTGGACCAATCGCCCCCTGAAAATTCCTGCCGCCCTTCGGTGGACGTGCTGTTTCGCTCGGTCGGAGAGGTGTACGGCGGCGCGGTCGTCTGTGCCGTCCTTACCGGCATGGGCCAGGATGGCTTGCGCGGCGCGGAGGTGCTCAAAGCCAACGGAGCGTACGTCATCGCCCAGGATCAGGCCACCAGCGTGGTATGGGGGATGCCTGGCGCCGTGGCGGGAGCGGGCGTCGCGAACTGCGTGCTCCCGCTGGATGCAGTGGTGCCGGAGATCCTTAGACAAACCGGTACCGGTAAAGGATGACTTGATGCCAGCAAGCGACTTACATCCCGAGAGCTACCGCTTCTTGCAGGATTATGTGTACAGCCAATCGGGCATCGTCCTCGAGGGAGACAAGCGCTATCTGCTGGAAGCGCGCCTGATGCCCATCGTAAAGCAGGTTGGTCTGAGCAACTTGAACGATCTCTGTGCCATGCTCGGCGGCCCTGCCACCAATGCAGTCCTCAGGCGGCAAGTGATTGAAGCGATGACCACCAATGAAACGTTTTTCTTTCGCGACCCGGCCCAATACGATGCGCTGCGGACGGTGGTCGTCCCAAGCCTCATCCTTCTGCGCCAGGATACCCGGAAGATCAGTTTCTGGTCGGCCGCGTCGTCTTCCGGCCAGGAAGCCTACAGCCTGGCTATGATGTTGCTCGAGATGGGGCTGGGAGGTTGGAAAATCAAGATCCAAGGCACTGATTTATCGACCCAGATGGCCGAGCGCGCCGGCGCGGGCAAATACCTCCAAATCGAAGTGAACCGCGGCTTGCCGGTCGGCTATCTCGTGAAATACTTCACCCGGGCCGGCCTGGAGTGGCAATTGAAAGACGAAGTACGGCGTATGGTGGATTTCACGACTTTCGATCTGCGCCAGCGGATGTCTGCGCGCGGTCCCTTTGACGTTGTTTTTTGTCGCAATGTCCTGATCTATTTCGACGTGGAAGCGAAACGCAAGGTCTTGGACGAGATACACGGAACCCTGTTCCGCGGAGGTTACCTGTTGCTCGGCGGCAGTGAAACCACCTTGAATCTAACCAACCGCTTCGAACGCAGAATAATCGGCCAAGCCGTGCTCTACCAAGCTTCCTGACCAAGCTTCCTAAAAGGATAAAATGCTAGCACCCTTTACTCTTGACGTTTATCGGGACGACCTGGCATGCATCGTCCAGTCGGTCTTCTCGACCATGATGGATCTCGATGTGGCGGTCTCTACGGCGCCCTGGACGCACTCGCCCGACACCATCACCTCCGCCGTTCACTTCGTTGGAGTTTGGCGGGGCGCCACACTGGTCGAGTGCGGCGCGCCGCAGGCCTTCCAATTCGCGGCCCGCTTCATGGGAATCGAGATGCCAGTGGCGATCGACGACGATGTCCGCGACGTGATGGGTGAGCTGGCCAATATGGTAGCGGGCAATCTGAAGTCGCTGCTGCCCCACGGCGTCGATCTGTCGATGCCGTCGGTAGTCGTGGGCAGCGATTACAGCGTGCACGTGTGCGGGGCCAGCGCGGTTGAGCGCATGATCTTTTCGAGCGCCACCGGCAATTTCCGCATCACGCTGATCGAAATGCTAACGCCCGCTTGAGCCCGGCTTGAGCGGGGTTCCCCCCGGCCGTTGTATACTCTCCCCATGCCCAACATCGAGAAACATCCGGCGGGCGCCTTCGTATGGGTCGAGCTCGGAACCTACGATCAAGCCGCCGCCAAGAATTTCTATGCGTCGCTTTTTGGATGGACCGCCGACGATATGCCCATGGGGCCCGGCGAATACTACACCATCTTCCGCCTGGACGGGCGCGATACTGCCGCCGCCTACACCCTCCATCCCGACCGTTCCGGCGGCGCGCCGCCGAATTGGATGCCGTACATTTCGGTGAACAGCGCGGACGATGCGGCGG
>DATNMW010000180.1:0-13799 GCA_035602155.1 Bryobacteraceae bacterium
GCATTATCCAATGAACTGGCCGGAGCCGTGGAGCAGGCCGGCCGGGCTGTGGTGGCCGTGAATGCCCGGCCGCGCTTTGTGTCAAGCGGCGTGCTCTGGCGGCGCGGCATCGTGGTCACCGCCGAGCACACCATTCGCCGCCGCGAGGAGATCGGCATCACGCTGCCGGACGGCCGCACCACTTCCGCCACGCTGGCGGGCCGCGATGCGGGTACCGATCTTGCCGTGTTGAAGCTGGCCGAAAACGGCGCGGCCGCGGCCACTTTCGGCTCCACGGAAACGCTGAAGCCCGGTCAAGTGATCCTAGCCATCGGCCGCTCGCCGGATTCCGGAGTCAACGCCACCATGGGCATCATGAGCTCGGTCGGCGGCCCCTGGCGCTCCTGGCGCGGCGGGCAAATCGATCAATACTTGCGGCTCGATCTCACTCTCTATCCCGCCAGTTCCGGCGGCGCCGTAGTGGATACCGCCGGTCGCGTGCTGGGCATCTCGACCAGTGCGCTCTCGCGCATCGCCGGACTGGCGGTGCCCGTCTCCACCGTCAATCGCGTGGTCGATGAGCTGCTGCGCACCGGCCATGTCGCGCGCGGCTATCTCGGCCTGGGGCTGCATCCCGTCGCGCTGCCCGACGGCAACACCGGCCTGATCTCGCTCTCCGCCGAGCCGGATGGACCCGCAGCGCGCGCCGGGGTGCTCATCGGCGATATCCTGGTGGCGCTCGATGGCAAACCCGTGCGCGATACCGACGACATCCAATCCGTGCTCGACCACGAGTCCGTGGGCAAGCCTGTGGCGGCGCGCATCGTGCGCGGCGGCCAGGTCATCGAACTGAATATAACGGTTGGAGAACGGCCCAGGAGGGAAGACTGACATGACGGCCGCCTTCGGAGAAATTGCGGAACGGTTGCGCCGCTCCACCGTCGAGGTGCGTCTGCGCGGCGCCCATGCCTGGGATAATGCGGGCGGCTCCGGCGTGATCGCCACGTCCGATGGCCAAATCGTCACCAACGCGCACGTGGCCCGCGGCGCCGGCGCTGCGGTCCGGCTTTGGGATGGCCGCGAATTGCCCGCTACACTGCTGGCGCGCGATGCGCGTCGCGACCTGGCGACGCTCAAGGTGGACGCCGCCAACCTGCCCGCGGCCACATTCGGCGATTCAGGCGCACTGCGCGTGGGCGAATTGGTGATGGCCATCGGCAACCCTATGGGCTTCATCGGCGCGCTGACCACCGGCGTAGTGCATGCGCTCGGCACCCTGGCGGGATTCGGCCGCCAGAGCTGGGTGCTGGCGGATGTGCGCCTGGCGCCCGGCAACTCCGGCGGTCCGCTGGCCGACGCGTACGGCCGCGTGATCGGCATCAACACCATGATTGTGAACGGGATCGTGAACGGACTGGGTGCCGCCGTTCCCGTCAATTCAGTCACTGCCTTCCTGCGGCGCGGCGCGTCCGGCTTCTCGCTGGGAGTAACGGTGCAGCCGGTGCGCTTGGAAGACCGGCGCTTCGGCCTGCTGGTGCTCAAGGTGGAGGCGGGAAGTCCCGCAGCCGGAGCGCCCCTGTGGGTCGGTGACGTTCTCACCGGCGCTGGCGGACGGCCGTTTCGCTCGGTTGACGATCTGCACGAAGCGCTGGATGAAGCGAGCGGCATAAGCGGCGCGATCCATTTGCAATTCCTGCGCGGTGATCGCGCAGCTACGCGCGAAGTGGCGGTCCGTCTGGCGCGCACGGTGGCGGAGGCGGCGTGACCCGTCTGCTGATCGCGGCGCCCTCCGCGATCGTGCGCGCAGGCCTGGAGTCAGTCGGAGCACAGGGATCCGGCATAGAAGTCGTGGGCGTTTCCGGGCTTGCCGGACTGAGTGCGGCCATCGATCGGCATCAGCCCGATGTAGTGCTGGCGGCCGTGGAAGCGCATCACGACGAGCCGCCCGACGACCTGATCGCAATGGCCGCCCGCGACGGTGCGCCCGCCATCGTGGTGCTGGCTCCGGATCTGCAATCCTCCTGGACGGGCGATGCACTGCGCTCCGGCATACGCGCAGTGCTGCCCGGCGATCTTGGTCCGCGCGAAATCCTGGCAGCGGTGGAAGCGGCCGCCGCCGGATTGGCCGTGCTCCACCCCCAGGACATCCCCGCACTGGTGGCCGACCGGCCGCTGTTGCCCGCGGCGCACCTGCAAACGCTCACGCCGCGCGAGATTCAGGTGCTTGCGATGCTGGCCGAGGGCCATGGCAATAAGACGATTGCATGGAAACTGGGCATCTCCGAACACACGGCGAAATTCCATGTGGCGTCCATCCTGAGCAAGCTGAATGCAGGCACGCGCACCGAAGCGGTAACGCTGGGCATCCGGCGGGGGTTGATTCTGATTTAGGTTGTTGGCCCGCCTAGTTGGTGCGAGCCTGTTGGTGGTTCCGGTCGATCAGACGGAGCGACTAGCCGTACAGTTCGCCCTAACCGTGTTGCCCAACGACGTAGCACAAGTACTCCTGCGTGCCGTATCGAGATTCGCATCGACACTCTGGTGAGGCGCGGACAGTCTGCCGGTAGCGGGCATCGGCATGAATGCCCGACCCATAGCAGCCCGTGGCGAAAGCGCCAAAACACCGCTTACTGACGTGCGCGGCTCAGTAGATTCAGTGCGTTACCGAGCCACGACCGTCAGGGAGTGACTTCTGCCACGGACTGATAGGTCAAATTGGGCACCCCGGCACGCAGGCGTGGTGCGCACCTGCACCCGAACCGGCTGCGCTTCAGCCGGAAACCACTGGTACACACTTCCGGGCTGGGCTCCCCATGCAGCCGCATCCCCTCAATATGAAACTCAATGGCTTCCGCGATCAGTTTGCGGGTATCTTCCAGCGTTCGGCCTGTAGTGACACATCCCGGAAGGTCTCCAGTTGTGGTCCGCTTTTTCAAAACACACGGGCGTAGGTCATTTTAGCCCTGCCCTTTTCAATCTTGAGTTTAGCGTACCCGCGGGCATGGGCACCGTGACCGTTCCAGGTTTTGCCGGGTGAACGTACTACCGATGGCTTCCCCGCGTACGGTCCAAGACCCAGCCATCTTTTTCGATGCGCTTTATGACCTCTCGGACCTTCATTCCTCAACTGTAATCGGGTTTCATTCGTATGCACGTTTCATTGGGCTGTGAAAGGCCTGCCAAGTTGCGTAATTCAAGCGAGTAGCTAAGGAAGCGTTTGATCGCCAGCTTCGTCCCCATACCTAGCGTTCGGCAGCCGCCCGGTTTCCCCAAACATTGCAGATCAGTGCGGCGGGCGATAATCAAAGACATGCCTTCCGGATACGACGCCCTGCGCACCGCCGCGGCCTGGCTGGACCTCTCCGCGCGCGGCCGCATCTACGCCAGCGGGGAGGACCGCGCCCGCCTGCTGCACGCCATGACCACCAACCACGTGCAGCAGCTTACGCCGGGCACGGGATGCTACGCCTTCTTCCTGAACGCGCAGGGGCACATCCAGGCCGACGTGAACCTGCTCTGCCTCGGAGACCGCTTCCTGCTGGATACCGAGCCCGAAACGCGCGAGCGCGTCTTCCGGCATTTGGACAAATACATCATCGCCGACGACGTCGCGCTCGAGGACGTCACGGAGCTGCTGGCGTGCCTGGCGCTGGAGGGTCCGCATGCCGCCGCCGTGCTTGCGGCTATCGGCGCGCCCGCGCCTCATCCGGAACACACCGAATATGCCCACGTCCCGTGGAACGGAGCCATCGTCGAACGTGCCAGCGTAACCGGCGCGCCGGGTTTCCGCATCTTCATGCCGTCGGAAACGAAGGCGAATTGGATTGCACGGCTGGAGTCCGCGGGCGCGGTCCATGCGACGCCGGACGAAGCGCGCACCGTGCGCCTGGAGCATGGCAAGCCACGCTATGGCGACGACATCTTCGACACCACGCTGCCACAGGAAACCCAGCAGATGCAGGCCGTGCACTTCACCAAAGGCTGCTACATCGGGCAGGAGATCGTGGAGCGCATCCGCTCGCGCGGGCACGTCAACCGGCTGCTGGTGAAGCTGGAAGTCGACGGCGAAGCTCCGCTGGCAGGCGGGACCGAGGTCTTCGCGGGCGCCGCGGCAGTCGGCGAGATTACGTCATCCGCCTTTTCGCCCGCGCTGGGAAAGGTGGTGGCACTGGCTTACGTGCGCGCGCAGTACGCCGCCGATGCGACTCCGCTGCGGGCCGGCCGACGGGCCGCGGTGGCTGTCGAAGGGCCGTAAGCGGTTGATTCGCGATGGTGAAGCAGGCGGTTGCGCTGCCTGCTAGCTGGCAGTCAATCTTAAGGGCATCCCGCTAGTGCGTTACGTCAAGCTAACGAGTCTGAAGGACAGCACTCCGCGCGCCGGCTACCCATCTCCATCCCACTGACGCAGCGTACACCATGCACCCGTCCAGCAGAAGGTTGAAAAGGTACATGTGCTTGATCACGTCGAATGCGTCGCCATACACGGCGCTGAACAACGCCGCCAGGCAGCACACCGGAAGAAGCGCGAGCATTTCCAATCGCCGCCGCAGCAGCATGTCCCGGCTGCGAGCCCATCGCCAGGCGGCCACCAGCGGCCAGCCCGCCAGCGCGAAAACGATCCATTTGTTCATCCCCGGCAAAACGTGTTCGTGAAAACCGCTCCACAGCGTGAACGCGCGGCTCTGGGCGGATGGCGGCAACCCGGCGGACGGCTCGTAATTCCCGTACCCGTGCCAGCGCAAGAACGTGATCGTGGGCAGTAGCTCGTGCAAGCGCCGCCACATCCGCGCGGGCCGCAGCAGGTAGAAGCGCAGCACGGTAAACGTGTTCACGCGCCGCAGCACTCCGGAGGCAGCCACTTCCGGAAAATCGGTCCCGGCACTCCAGGCGCCGGTGCCCGCGTACTTTGCGAGTTGCGGATCGAGCCCGAGCGCCCGCAGGTCCGCCGCCGGGTTCTTCGAATCCCCGAGTATGCCCGAGAAGATCATGCCGTACGTGTTTGCCTGGCGCCCGACATTCGGCATCGTGGCTACGTTGAACGCCGCGCATCCGAACATGGCGCAGCCGCCCGCAACCGCCGCGAAACGGGCCGTCGTGGACCCCATCCACAAGGCCAGCCGGAACGTGAACAGACCCAGAATCAGCCCAATGGGCGCGTTCTGGGGCTTAGCCAATATCCACAGTACCGACCACAGCGACCATCGCAGGATACTCGCCGGACGGGTCTGGCCGGCTCGGGCGATCTCCACGGCTTCCGCCAGCAGCAGCAGGAAGAAGATGCATGAGGCCGGCTCGGCGTAGAACGAGTTCCAATAAACCGCGTACCCGACATCCGTCAACGCCACCATCGCGCCGATCCAAATCAGCGCGTACGCCCGGTCGCGCCGAACCACCCACAGCAGCCGCGCGAAGGCCGCCATGAAAACTAGCAAGTGGACGAATCCGGCGACGGTGATGTCCAGCAGGCCATCCTTGGAGACCAGCTTGTTCAGCAACAGCGTGGCGCCCACGAACAAGTATTCGCTGTTAGCCTGCTCCCAGTCGGGCGAACGGTAGTGCGGATCGGGGATGAACTTAGGCTCGACGTAGATGTACTCCAGGCTGCCGTGGTGCTGCGGCCCGTAGCCGAAACGGCCGATGGTGCGGATGAAGTCGCCTTGATCGGCGAGCCCTACGATCGGCGGAATAAAGAGTTGATAGGTGAGAATCGCGCCCGCGATGGCCAACACCGTTGCATAAAGTGGCGTGGCGCACGCACTCCTGCGGGCCGTGTCCCCGCTCATGGGGACACCTACACCCGCCGCGCCACGATCAACGTAATGTCGTCGGCAGGAGGCGACCCGGCCGCGAACTCCGTCAAATCCCAATTGACCGCCGCCACGATTTCGGGCGCAGTCTTGTGCCGGTTGGCCGTCAGCACCGCGGCGAATCGTTCATCGCCATACTCTTCTTCTTTGCCGTTGTTGGCTTCCGTGACGCCATCGCTGTAGATCGCCAGCACGTCGCCCGTCTCCAGCCTCGCGCGATATTCGGAGTAGCTCGCCAACGCAAGGATGCCCAGCACCGTGCCGCCGCCATCCAGGTATTCCACCGCGCCATTCGCGCGCACGATTACCGGCGGATTGTGCCCCGCATTGCAGTAAGCCAGTTCGCCCGTGGCCGGGTCCAGCACGCAAAAGAAAAAGGTGATGAACTTATTGCTCGGGCAGTTTCGGCAGGTGATCTTGTTCAGCAGGGTCATCACGGCGGCCAGGTTCTGCGGCTCATCCGCCAGCACCTGCACGCGCGCCTGCAGGCCCATCATCATTAGCGAGGCGGGCATGCCCTTGCCGGAAACGTCGCCCAGCACCATGGCCACGCGCCCGTTCGGATAGGCGAAGAAGTCGTAGTAATCGCCGCCCACAGTGCGGCAGGCGGCGTTGTATCCGGCCAGATCGGCGCCCGCAACCTTCGGCGCGCTGGCCGGCAGAAAACTGCGTTGGATCTCGGCCGCCTGCTCCATCTCGCGGGCCATCCGCCGTTCGATCTCCTCAACCTCCGCCAGGCGCGCGTGCTCGATGCGGATGGCCGCCACGTTGGCCATCACCGTGAGCAGGCTAAGGTCGTCCTTCGTAAACGCGCGAAACATGTTCGGCGAATCCACGTAGATCAGGCCTATCGTGCGCTTCTCGGTTTGCAGCGGCACAGCCATCAGCGTGCGGACCTTTTGCTCGACGATGCTCATGCGTTCGCGAAACGCCTCGTCCAACTGCGCGTCGCGTACCAGCATGGAAGCCTTTTCGTTGAGCACCCGGTCGCGCACCGCCGAGCTGATGCGGAAGCCCTCGCCCTTGTTGGCTTTCACTTCCAGGCGGTCGCCTTCCAGGATCATGACCACGCCGCGCTGCGCACCGACGCCTTCGATGGCCAAGTCGAGGATCAGCGGAAAAAGATCTGCCAGGGTGCCGCGGCCGGCCAGTTCCTGACCGGCCCGAATCAGCGCCTGAACCTGTTTGGCGCCGTGCTGGCCGGGCCGGTCCACAATCGTCTGGCTGGAGAGCGCGCCTTCCAGGCTGGTGAAAATGGTGGAAGTGCTGGGCGGATCGGGTTCGGCGGATTCGAAGACGACCACGCCTTCCGCAGGCCGCGCGCCGGCGCCCTTATCGTCGAAGACGATCGCCAGATGGCCGGCTGTGATGCGGTCGCCCGGTTTCAGCCGCAGCTTGGCGCGCAACGGGATGTTGTTGACCAGCGTGCCGTTCTTGCTGCCCAGATCTTGGACAGTCCACTCGTCGCCATCCCGTTCCAGCACCATATGCTGGCGCGACAAACCGGCGTCGTCGGGAAAACACAGTTCCGCGGCGCTGGAGCGGCCGACGCTAAAGCGGTCGCCCAGTAGCGGGACCGTCTTGATCTGCCCGTCCGGACACTGGATGAGGATCTCCCGGGACATGCTGGGTTGGGGGTGGGCCACAGTTGATTATAGCGAAGGGGCGGGTGCCGCGGAGGCGCTGCCTCACCGTCGCAGCGAGGCGTAGAGAGTTACGAAACCGCCGAGAGCTTATGGCGTTTTGCGGATGGGCTGGCTGGAATCCTTAAGGCCGCGGCCAGACCATGGTCGGATGGCGCGTTTACTTCCGTCAGTGCATCGTGGATGGTCCCGGCGTCCCATCGGACCAAGTGCCGGCCAAAACCATGAATACGGTCACCCGTTCTTCCGGATCGTCCGCCGCTATCACCGGCGAGCCAGGCAGATTGGCTCCCCAGCTTTTCACGGCATCACCCGAAACGAAAAACATGAGATGGGGATGCCAGCTCATGTCGTGGTCGCTCAGGTACTGTTGCTTCGCCATCATGTAGCACATCGCTCCCGGAGCCAGCGCTGGTAGTTCTCCCTTTTCCAATGCGGACGTAGTAGCCGCGAGGATCTCCGCTTTCGATTTTCCCGTCAGCACAAGCTTGGTTTTCTTCAGAAAGATGGGCAGAAACGTCCTTGAGGCTGCCGGATTGAAGCAATGCGGGGCGCGGACCTTAGGGCTCCAGAATTCCGGGTCGTCGGTAGCCTTCCCCCAGGATCGCTCGACGATGCAGACGAAGCCATTCGATCCCTTCACGGCAGTTGCGTAGCCATCCCGTCGCAACACCATCACTTCGGCTGCATCCGAAATCGATGCCGGAGCGGCACTCCGGGCCAGCGCGATCTCAGCCTTCTCGTCCATAATCAAATACTGTTCGAGAGGAGCCATTTCCGGATAGGAGGCCTTCGCAGCTTGCGCTCGTGAACAGGCCGCCCAGAGGAAAAGAATCGGAATAACGAATGCTAACGCTGTGATCCCGATATTGTTCTTCCGCATTTATTTCTCCGATGAAGAGGATTTTTGTCGGATTTTGAGCCACGAACCATCAGGCGGCGTAATCCACCTCTAATGATCGTATCCTATTCGTCCTGACAAACGCGGGTACGCAATGCCGGCAGGAAGTCTTCAACGACATCCAGTCGTTCTATAGGATACAAGGGCGGCCATAGCTTGCCCACCTGGCCGCACCGGCCATCCGCGGACGCACACTCTTGGATAAAATGGTTTGCCTAATCGGAACTATGAATCCTTCCGGAAAACCTGTGTCGGGAGCTGAACTGAAGATTTTCGACCCACGCGATGCCTCGACTGGGTCGGATGGGGCGGAACTGGTTGACTCAAGCATTGTCCAGCGACACCAGCAATGGTAAATGTATTTGGCCGGCCAGCCCCGAGGATGCGGAGCCACGGAGATCTATAGCGCGTCGCTCGCCACGGGAGCACCGCTGTCGGCGACTGGTTGGAAGCTCACCCGCGAAAAGCGGGCGTCCGCAGGCGGAGTAAACTGGTGCGCGTGGCACTGACGGGCTCACCGCGGTGATGTGGACTTATTTTGCGAGAGCGGCGCGGACTGCGCGCAGGTTCCGCAAAGCCCGTAAACGCGAAGTGCAGGCGTGTATGCGGGACTCGCCGTAGCTAACGTCGATGTAGGCACATATACTTTGCCGTTTGCAATCGTCGGAATCGAGAACTTGGTCGGAAACCAATAGTCCGTGCTCGCCCACAACTGCGTGGCGACATTGGCGGCGCTAAAGGCGTACAGGGTCCCCTGAACCTGCGAGTTCGAAGCAGTCGTGGGTACGATGGCCCATACGATTCCGCCGCTGTTGCCGTTGGCGGAAAGCGACAGACCGCCTCCGGGATAATTCACCGCGGCCAGCGTGCCTTGGTTGGGGTTCGCCTCGAAACGGTTGGTTAGGGGCTTGAAGTCCCACTCCCGCAGAACATCGCCCCATGCCCAAATATAATACGCAGAGTTGCCGGTTGTGCGGTTCCACAGGGCCGCACTGTGGATCTCATAGCAGCCGGCCAAGCCGGGGCCGGTTCCACAATCCAAAGTGGTGCCAGTGAAGGTCTGCAGCGCACCCGCGTTCCCCGAACTGAGTCCGCCGAGGCTCGCCCGGTTCATGACGGTTACCACTCCGGACTTCCCGGCTATCAGCACCAGGTTCGGAACCGTTGCGTTGGTGCTGGTGAACAGGATCACACCGCCTTCGCAGAGATCCAGGTCGTCACGGTTCAGCGCGGCGTAGTTGAACGACGTGAAAGAATCTTCGACGGCCCCGCTGCCGTTCAGCCGCAATACCGATTCGCCCCAATTGCCGGTGCCGGCGCCCCCGTATCCGCCGTTGGCCGTCGCCGTGTAGATTCCCGTGGGATCCAATGCCGGCCCGCGCCCCGACATCCAGATTCCCGCCCCATGGCCGCATTGATTCGAGGCGGGATTGTCGCCGGTACACGCCGGCCCCGTCTGCGTCGCATTTTGTGTGGTGATAAAGATCATCGACTGCGTGAACGCGCCGGCCGAGTATTGGTAACCGATCAGCCAGCCGTGGTAGGGTGTAGTGGTTTCCTTTCCGTTGAGGTTGCCAAACCCCAAGTAGATCGTCGAACTGAGAGCGCCTTCCAATAGAGCGGGGCGCTGGAACTGTTCGTGGGCCTTGAAAGGGATGCACGGCGGCGGGACTGTCCCGCCGTTCCATGAAGTGCAGGCTGTGGCTTGAGAATCGTCGCCCGTTCCCTCCACCGCCCCCCGCACCACGATATTCGTAATCCCGGCCCCGGTCAGAAGATTGAGCGCGTGCAACCGGTACACCGGCGTACCGCTTTCGCTGGTGAACGCCACCACGAAAATCACGTTCAAGTTGAGGTCGATCACCGGCGTGCTCAAAATCCCGTCGGTAGGCTCCGTGGTAGTCCCAATCGGGACCGGAGTGCCGAGCGATACCTGCCACAATGCCGGTTGGGAGGTGTCCGCGTCGAAAGCGTAGACCGAGTTGTTCATCGTCACCACAAACGCAACATTATGCACCGTGCCGTTGATAGTCAGGCCGGGCACGTAAAGGGGCTGCGCGAAAATATCTGCGTCCACGGGCTGACTGAACAGCAACCCGAACGTGGTGGGCGACACGTTGGATGGCGTCAGCGTGGTCTCAGTGAGATTGGCGCCGGTCCGGCTATCGTTATATTGCCCAGTCAGCACCGCAGTGCGCTGCGCCTGCGCCGCGCATGGCGAAATCGCCATTAGAAATAACACCGGCAAAGATGTTAGAAAAATTGCTACGCTACAATGGGCATAGCGCTCCGTTTGATCCATTTTCGATTCCTCACCCGCCAGTCAATGGCATGGCCAGGCGGAAACGCATTACAGAGTGTTTCCGGGCTTGTCGTCAGTATAACCCAAGGTGTGCCTTGGCGCTCAGGTACCTTAGTACCGATACTCAAGACGTGTCGAACTGCATGTGCTTGTAGCCGATGCTCTTGAAGTTCCACATGCGGCGGGCGCGCGGGTATATCAATAATAGGGTCGGGCTCGTCAGACGTTGCTTTCCATCAACAGGTAGTGTGTTGTCTCTCGTTGTCTTCAGGCCGGTCGGCTTGGCCTCGGATTCTAGCGGCTCACGAGAGGCCGGGGGGTTATGGACGAGGTTTACTGCCCTGCAAGATCTAACGTGCTGAAGAAATATGCCAATTCCTTCGGGGCCGTATCCGGCCCGTCCGAGCCGTGGATGCAGTTGCGCTCAATGGATTCCGCGAAGCGCTTGCGAATGCTCCCTTCCGCGGCGCTCGCCGGATTCGTCGCGCCCATCATCTCCCGCAACTTTGCAATAGCGTCCTCGCGCTCCAGCGCCATCACGATGATGGGCCCTTCCATCATGAACTTCACCAGACTAGCGAAGAACGGCCGCTCGCGATGCACCGCGTAGAAACCCTCCGCTTGCGGCTTGCTGAGGCGCGTCATGCGCAAAGCTACGATCTTGAAGCCTTCCAACTCAAGGCAGGCGAGGATCTCTCCGGCGTGCCCGGACTCCACTGCGTCGGGCTTAATAATCGAAAACGTGAGTTCCACACTCATAAGCGGCTCCTTACCCTTTCCCCGATTTCGGCGGGTGAGGAGCACACCGCGATGCCGGCGTCTTCCATCGCCCGAATTTTGTCAACTGCCGCGCCCGAGCCGCCCGAAACGATCGCGCCCGCATGGCCCATCCGGCGGCCCGGCGGCGCTGTTTGTCCCGCGATGAACCCGATCACAGGCTTGCGCACGTGGTCTTTCACGTAGCGCGCCGCGGTCTCCTCGGCGTTGCCGCCGATCTCGCCGATCATCACGATGGCGTGCGTGCCGGGATCTTCGTTGAACAGGGTCAGCGCGTCGAGAAAAGTGGTGCCGATGATGGGATCGCCGCCGATGCCGATGCAGGTGGATTGGCCGATGCCCAGTCCGGTCAACTGCCCCACCGCCTCATACGTCAACGTGCCGGAGCGCGAGACGACGCCCACATGACCCTGCAGGTGGATGTGTCCCGGCATAATGCCGATCTTGCATTTGCCCGGCGAAATGACGCCAGGACAGTTGGGACCTACCAGCCGCGTCGAGCGTCCCCGTAAAAAGGCCCACACTTTAACCATGTCGAGCGCCGGAATGCCCTCGGTAATCGTGATCACCAGCGGCAGGCCGGCTTCGGCGGCTTCCATGATGGCATCCGCGGCAAACGGGGGCGGCACGAAGATAACTGAAGCATTCGCGCCGGTCGCGCGCACGGCCTGGTCCACGGTGTCGAACACCGGCAGATCCAGATGCATCGCGCCGCCCCGACCGGGCACCACGCCGCCCATCACCTGCGTGCCGTAAGCGATGGCCTGCTGCGTGTGGAAGGTGCCTTCCTTGCCAGTGAACCCTTGCACGATCAGGCGGGTATTCTCGTCAACCAGTACACTCATCGTATCCCCTGCTGCGCGGCTACTGGGCCGCCAGCCGTACTACTTTCTCGGCGGCATCGCGCATGCCATCGGCGACCGTGAAGTTGAATCCCGACTCGCGCAGTATCTGGCGGCCCAATTCCACGTTGGTCCCCTCCATTCGCACCACGATCGGCGCGGCAATGCTGAGGTCGCGGGCAGCCGCCACCACGCCGGTGGCCAGGGTATCGCAACGCAAGATGCCGCCGAATATGTTGATCAGCACGGCCTTCACGTGCGGGTCCGAAAGCAGGATGCGAAATGCGTTCTTCACCTGCTCGGCGCTGGCGCCGCCGCCCACATCCAGAAAATTCGCGGGACTTCCGCCGGCATACTGGATGATGTCCATGGTGGCCATCGCCAGGCCAGCGCCGTTCACCATGCAGCCCACCGTGCCGTCCAGCTTGATGTAGTTGATGCCGAACCGCGAGGCTTCCACTTCCAGCGGATCCTCTTCGTTCAGGTCGCGCAGGTCGATCAATTCCTTGTGGCGGTAAAGGGCGCTGTCGTCGAAATTGATCTTGGCGTCCAGCGCGCACACTTTGCCATCTTTGGTCAGGATGAAGGGATTGATTTCGGCCAGCGAGCAATCCTTGGCAATGTAGGCCTTCGCGAGCGCTCCCATGGCCGCAGCGGCCGCATTCACGCTGGCGGCCGGCACTCCGATGCCGAATGCCAGCTTGCGCGCTTGAAAGGGTTGCAGGCCGTTGCCCGGATCGAACGCCTCCTTCAGAATCAGCTCCGGCGTTTTGGCGGCTACTTCTTCAATCTCCATGCCGCCCGCGGCCGACGCCATGAATACCGGCTGGCCCTGCGTGCGATCCAGCACGATGCCCAGGTAAAGTTCGCGCTCGATGGGCAGCGTCTCTTCGATCAGCAAACGCTGCACGATGCGGCCTTCCGGGCCGGTCTGGTGCGTCACCAGTTTCATGCCCAGCATCTTGCGCGCGATCCCGGCCGCTTCCGCCGCGTCCTTGGCGATCTTGACGCCTCCGCCCTTGCCCCGTCCGCCGGCGTGAATCTGCGCCTTCACCACCACGCTGCCGCCGATACTCTTGGCCGCCACCTCGGCTTCGTCCGCGGTAAACGCCACCTCGCCACGCGGCACAGGGACATTGTATTGGCCCAGGATGCCCTTGGCCTGATACTCGTGAATTTTCATGGACTTATGATAACGTTTATGATAACGGGGACTTGAAACCTCACTATAGCATGGCGCTTCTGCCCTACCTGCATCGCGTCGTCG
Source organism: Bryobacteraceae bacterium (assembly GCA_035602155.1). Classification (GTDB taxonomy): domain Bacteria; phylum Acidobacteriota; class Terriglobia; order Bryobacterales; family Bryobacteraceae; genus Bog-159. Next base: position 13,519 of record DATNMW010000180.1, read on the forward strand.
ACCGCCAGAACCTGTCCAGCGCCGATGCCCTAGAGGCCATGCACATCATCCTAAGCGACGGCGCGACGCCTCCTCAAATCGCAGGGTTTCTGGTGGCTTTGCGCATGAAGGGCGAGACCATCGATGAATTGGTCGGGTTTGCGCGCGCGCTGCGGCAGATGGCTGAGCCGATCGACCCCGGGATCGACGGCGAGCCCCTGCTGGATACTTGCGGAACCGGCGGCGACGGCTTGGCGACCTTCAACATCTCGACCGTGGCGGCGTTCGTCGTGGCGGGCGCA
>DATNMW010000181.1:0-46494 GCA_035602155.1 Bryobacteraceae bacterium
TCGGCAGGAATCCAGGCGCGCGTTAGGCGTCCTGGCCTGCCGCTGCCACTCCTGAGACAATACCAGCATGTCAACCTGGACGAGAGTCTTTACACTGGCGTGCTGCGCCACCGCCGCCCGCACCGAGGTGCACACCATGAATCTGCGGCAGGCCGTGCAGCGCGCCCTGCAACAAAATCCGGAGATTGCCATGGCGCGCCTGGATGAACTGAAAGCGCAGGCGGCCGTGCGCGTCCAGAAGGACCCTTTCGCTCCGCACGTCAACTTCGGCAGCGGACTGGCATACACCAACGGATTTCCGATGAGTATCGACGGCGCGGCGCCGTCCGTGATTCAAGGGCGCGCCTCGGAGTTTCTGTTCAACCGGCAGCAGAGCTACGTGGTCGCGCGGACCAAAGAAGAGTCCCGCGGGGCGGGCATTGCGGCGTCCGCCAAGAAAGACGACGTCGCTTTCCGCACGGCGGTGCTTTTCCTGGACGCCGAACGCGCCGCGCGCGCCGGCGAGATGGCGCGCAAGGAGATGGAGAGCGCCCAAAAGGTGTTGGCGACGGTCGAGAACCGCGTGCAGGAAGGGCGCGCGCTGCCGCTCGAATCCAAGCGCGCGGCGCTCAACGTGGCGCGCGCCCGGCAAGCCGCCGATTCCTTAGATGCGGATCGCGAGACGGCGGAAACCTCGCTGGCCATCGTGCTGGGGTACGCCGCGGACGACCGTGTGCGGCCCGTCGCCGAAGAGCGGCCCGTTTCCCCGATGCCGCCTTCCGAGGAAGCCGCTGTGGAAAGCGCGTTGCAATCGAGCAAGGAACTGCGCCGTCTGGAATCCCAGATTGCGGCCAAGGGACTGGAGGGCCGGGCGGCCAAGGCCGCGCGCCTGCCGCACGTGGATTTGGTGGCGCAGTATGGTCTGTTCGCCACCTTCAACCACTACCAGGATTACTTCCTGAAATACCAGCGCAATAACGGCGAGATCGGCGTCTCGATCGTGCTGCCGCTGGTGCCGGGACCCGGCGTGAGCGCGGCGTCGGCCGAAGCCGATGCGGAAGCCTCCAAGCTGCGTATTCTACTGGCCAACACGCGCAACCAGATTACCGCCGATACCCACCAGAGCTACCGCGAACTGCGCAAGGCAGAGGATCAACGGGATGTTTCGCGCCTGGATCTGGAAGTGGCGCGCGAACAGCTTTCGGTAAATCTAGCGCTGCTGCAGGAGGGCCGGATTCCGATGAGCCAAGTGGAGGAGTCGCGCATTGCCGAGAGCGGCAAGTGGATCGCGTTCTACGACGCACAGTACGCGGTCGAACGGGCGCGCTGGAACTTGGCGAGGCAGACCGGGGACCTCCTTGCGGCTTTGCAATAAGCGGCAGTGAACCGGCAATGAGACGGGCCGCTACCCAGCAATGGAAGCCGGCCGGAAACCGCCGCCGACCACATCGTTCCCGTTGCGGCCGCGGCTGGCGTCTTCCGAATTGCTGGCAACCCCCATTTTAATGCGGTAGAACGCCAACAACTCGGCTTCGTCGAAGTCGATGGCCTTGGCGTATTGACGAATATAGCTGGTGTTGTAGATGCCGCCGGGGAGCTTCTTAAAATCGCCGCCTTCGATGGCCTTCAAACTGCGGATGTTGATTTTCGTGGATTCGGCAATCTGCTCTAGCGAAATTCCTCGATTCCGTCGTATGGTAGCCAAGCCCAAGACGCTTCCATCTTCTTCTTGCATCGGCCGGTTCTCCCTAAGAGTGCTTGTACTTGCTTTATGAAAAAGTATTAAGGAAAATACAATACCATAAATTCAGGGAGGATTGCTAAACTCTTACCCAATGGCTATTTCCCGCAGGCGGTTCGCCGCGGGCGCCCTGGCGGGACTGGCGGGCTATCTGCCCAACCGTCTCCAGGCGCTCCGTCCTACGCCGAAGCTATTCGTATTCCTGATCGCGGAGCAGTTTCGCCAGCTTTACCTGGACCGCGTTGCGGGTCTCCTGGCGTCCGGCGGCTTCCATGAACTGATGACCAAGGGGGTGTATTATCCCGATTGCCGTTTGGCGGCCAGCGGCTTCACCGCCACCGGCCTCGCCACCCTGGCCACCGGCGCCTATCCCAGCCTCCACGGCATTGTCGCCGACCAGTGGTACGACCGCCAGACGCACGCGGTGGCGAAAGCCCGCGCCGAGTTGCTGGAAGCCACGACAATGGCCGACGAACTGGTGCTGGCCGGGCAACGCGGCGAGGCTCCCCGCGCCCCTCGGAACCGCATCTTCTGCCTGGGCCTGAACGAAGGTCCGGCCTCGCTCCTGGGGGGCCACTCGCAGGCGCCGGTGTACTGGATGGACATACAGGGCCATTTCAACACCCGCGGCAACGCGCCGGAATGGCTCGCGGCGCATAACAGCGCAGGGTCGATCGAGGATCTGCACGACCGGAAATGGTCGGCCTTCAAGGCGGGCGGCGAACTGCCGCCGCTGCGCACGCTCACCTACGACCCCAAGCGGCCGGAGGATTTCTTCGCCCTCTACCAGTCGTCGCCCTTCTGCCAGGATGCGCAATTCGAGTTGCTGCGCAAGCTGGCCGCCGAAGAGAAAGCGGGACAGGGCGAAACGCTGGATTTCGTTTTCATTTCGCTGGGTTCGATGGCGCTGCTGGGCTACGAAACCGGGTCGTCTTCTCCGCTTTCTCCCCTGATGGACCAAATGACGCTGCATCTCGATCGCCAGATCCAGCTCACTTTGGACGCCTTGAACAAAGCGCCGGGGAGGGACAAATACAACCTGATTTTTGCCGCGGCGCACGGCGCGCCGCCGGATCCGGATCCGGCCATGCGCTCGCAGAAGGCGATCTCCGGTGAGGGCCTTGCGCACGCGATTGGGAAGGGCCTTTCCGATTGGATCGACAAGAGCGCGGCGAAGATCGGCTACGTGGACAAGTACGTCTACCCGTTCCTCTACCTAAAGCTGGACGCGCTGCGCAAGCAAAACACGCCGTTGCGCGGCGCCCGCAAACTGGCGGGTGAACTGGCCCTGCGGCAGCCGGGCGTGGCCGGTTATTACACCGCGGATGGAGATTGCTCGCACACCGGCGAGTGGCGGCGGCGGTTCGAAAACAGCTTTCACGAATTGCGTTCCGGGGATGTGATGCTGTCCTATGCGCCGGAAGCCGTGGAAGATTTCGGCGCCGGCCGCGGCGTATCGTATGGCTCACTGTACAACTACGATACGCGCACGCCGCTGTTTCTATATGGCCCGCAGTTCGGCAAGAAGCTGATCGAGCATCCCATCGAGGCGGTCGACCTGGCGCCGACCGTGGCGCGCGCCGCCGGGATTGGCGCACCTTCCTCCGCGACCGGAAGGGTGCTGGCGGAAGCCTACGCGGAAGGCGAAGAAGAGCGCGCGAAATGAGCGCGGACGATGCGCGTCTGGCGATTTCGCTGTGCGGCATCGCGCTCCGCAATCCAGTGCTGGCGGCCTCGGGAACTTTCGGTTATGGCGTGGAGTTCGAGCGGCTGGCCGATCTGAACGCGCTGGGCGGGCTGGTGGTGAAGGGTTTGTCGCGCGAGCCCATGGATGGGAATCCTCCTCCGCGCATCTGGGAAGCGCAGGCCGGCATGCTGAATTCGATCGGCCTGCAGAACATCGGCGTGCGCGCGTTCGTGCGCGAGAAGCTGCCGCGACTGGCGCGCTTGCGGACGGCGGTCTTCGCCAACGTGTTCGGCTACTCGACCGAAGACTACGTGGAAGTGGTGCGCGTGCTGGAATCAGCCGAGGGCCTGGCGGGCTACGAACTGAATGTATCCTGCCCGAACACACAACACGGCGGAATCTATTTTTCGAGCGATCCGGCGCTGCTGGCGGAGGTGGTCGGCGCAGTGAAGCGCGTGGCGCGGCGGCCGCTGATGGTGAAGTTGTCGCCGAACGTGGCCGCCATCGAGCCTCTGGCGCGGGCGGCGGAGGAGAGCGGCGCGGATGCCATCTCGCTGGTGAATACCTTTGTGGCGTTGGCCATCGATGCGCGTACGCGCCAGCCGCGGCTGGGCGCGGGCTTCGGCGGGCTCTCGGGACCGGCCATCAAGCCGATCGCGCTGCGCCTGGTGTACCAGGCGGCGCAGGCGGTGAAGATCCCGGTGATCGGGCTGGGCGGGATCGCCAGCGGTGAGGATGCCGCCGAATTTCTGGTGGCCGGCGCCAGCGCAGTGCAGGTGGGCACGGCCACGTTTTGGGACCCCCACTCGCCACTGCGCGTGGCGCGGGAGTTGGGCCGGTTCCTGCGGAAGCAGGGCATCGGGAATGTGGCGGAGATTGTGGGCACTCTGAAGTGGCCGGCGCAAATACGATCGAAGTGAGCGATAATCTCCGCTCGCCTGGACGGGCTTTAGCCTGTCGTTGCCGATTGACGATCGGCCCGCAGGTCCCACGGCCCGCGTCGCCTATGTGCCGTTTATAGTGCGTACACCAGATACGCCGTATTCTCAAACACCGGGGCGCGGTCCGGCAGGCGGTCGCGCGGCGACAACACGATGTAGTCGATACCCAAGGGGCCGTAGCGCGCGACGCTCCGCTGGTCGAACGGGGCGCTCATGGCCTGCTGCCAGCGCGTCCACCACCGCTGGCCCAGATCTATCAGATAGTTGACCTGCCCGCCGCCTTTCCAATCCACGTAAACGGCGCGGAGACCTTCGCTGCGGAAAATGCCCGGCTGCAGTTGTTTGCCCGCATCGGCGAACAGAAATACGGCGTCGGCCGGCGTGGATGCGCGCGCCCAGGCGGAAAGCTGCGCTAACTCCGGAGTGTGGAGGTGCGGATACGTGCGGACTGCGCCCAGAGTGGTACTTAGGAAGAAGGCCGCCACGGCCACGCCCCCCAACGCCGCCGCGCTCCATCGGAACTTGCGCGCCTCGGCGAATGCGGCGAAGCTTGCGCCGGCCGCCAGCAACGCGGCCGCTAATGCGCCGTTCCAGGCGGGCATGACGGTAACGCTGGTATTCAAAGGGACCAGGTATGCCAGCGCCAACCAGGCGAAACCTTCCGCATAGCGCCGGGACTGCGCGGCCACGATTCCCGCCGCGGCCGCGGAGAGCTGCGCGATGACGGTGACGAACAACAGCGCGCGCATCGGCTGCACTTGCGGCAGGAGCACCCACTTCATCTTCTCCAAAAGGATATACGAAGCTGGGATGCTCAGGATGCCAACCAGGGGAAGTCCGACGAGGAAGAATTGCAGATCGAGCGACGCTCTCTTGCGCAGACGCATGTACGCCAACACGGATGCGGCGTACAAAACGAGATAGTGCGGCAACCAGTCGCGCCACCATTCGGAAATGTACGAATAGGGTGCACGCAGGCGTTGCAGGTTTTCGATCGCCGGAGGGATGCGGGAGAAGAAGAGCTGCGCTTCATGGGCGCCTTGCTGGAAGAAGGCGGCTGCGGCTAGCACCATGCATGCGGCCGTCAGGGGAATGAAAGCCAGAAGTCTACGGCGGGCGACGGCCCAAACGAAGTATACACCCCAAAATGGAATTGCGGCCGGCGGATGCATCAGAAACGCCGCCGAGCCGGCGATTCCGGACGCGAAGTCCCGGCCGTGCGCGGCCAGTCCGATCGCCAGAAACAGCAGTGGCACGGCGAACCCGCGCGGGTCCGGCTCGATCTCAAACGAGAGCACCGCCGGCCCGGCAATGGTAGCGCCTAGCGAGACGATCCCCGCCACCAGCACCGCAGCCGGCGCCGAAAGCCCCAGCGCGGAGGCGATCAGGTACAGACCCCAGATTCCCAGCATTCGCGTGACGATCTGCAGGCCCTCAAGCACCTCGCGAAAGCCCAGGCCGGTGACATGCGCCAGCGCCCGTGCGGTCTCGTCATACAAAGTGAACGACACGTGCGGGCGGGTGGCCAGCATATCGCGGCCGAGCACCGCCGGATCGCGCAGATGCTCCAGAATGGGGACGTAAATCTGGGTATCTTGTTGCAGCCAGGTGTGGCCCGGCAACTGGAACCAGGTGAGCGCGGTAATGGCCAGAATCCCCGCCAGCGGCGCGAGGTTCTTCATTGCGCGGGCGTCTTCTCCAACTGCGCTTTGATCCAGATGCGCGCGGGGTCCAGGCGCATGGCCTTCTCGAATGCCTGGCGCGCCTCGGCATTGTGATGCTCTTTGCGCAAGGAAAGTCCCAGCCATAGGTATGGCTCGGCGGCGGCCGGTTCCAGTTCCGCGGCCTTCCGAAAATCCGGGATGGCCAGCGCCGCGCCGCCGCCGAGCGCATCCGGCAGATAGTAGTTGCCGACGCCGCGGGCCAGGTACGCGTGCGGCGATTTCGGATCCAGCTCCAGCGCCTTATCGATGGCGTCGCGGGCGCGCTTGCCATAGGAGAACGCGGAAAGCACGCTAGCCGGAATCACCTGTCCGCACAGCGTACCCAGCACCCGATAGTATTCGGCGTTCCTGGAGTTGATGACGATGGCGCGCTCGGCAGCATGAATGCCGGATTCCGCCACGCGCTGGGCCTGGCTCTTGTCATGCAATTCGAGCGAGACTTCGGCCAGATACGAAGACGCCAGCGCCACGCGATACTGCGCATCCGCGTCGTGGGGCGATTTTTGCGCGGCCGCCGAAAGCTCGGAGATCTGTTTTTCAAGCGCGGCCCGGTCCTGGCGGTCGCGGGCGTTCTCCAGCGGGCCGGGCGCCGCCAGCAGGGCGGCCATAAGGACGATTGAACCCATCACCTCTATTACAACCCAGCAGCCGGCGATTCGGCGCGCTTGGCGTTGCACGTGTTCTAATATTCAGTAAGGAGAAATATGACCGGAAAATTGTTCGTGGGGGCCTGCGCCACGGCCATCATGCTGGCGGGCAGCTTCTTTGCGGCCGACACCAAGCCGAAGACGGTGATCCATGTGATCAGCATCCAATGGAAATCCGGCGCAACGCCCGCGCAAATCGACAAGGCCATCAAGGCCGCTGAAGCGCTGCCTTCCGAGTATCCCGGAATCATACGCGTGTGGACCAAGCCCATCAAGAAGCAGCTTCCGGACGGTTACAGCCAGGTTATCGTGATGGAGTTCGCCAGTGAGGACGCCCTCAAGAAGTACGCCGACAGCGCCGCGCAGAAGAAGTGGTACGAAGTCTATATGCCGATCCGCGAGGAAAGCCGCACCAGCGACATCACCAACTAGCACGCGTCCCGGGAGCTTAGCTGGCGACTGTAGCCAGCGAGCGGTCGATTCCCACCGCCACGCGCCGCATCCGCGGCAGCGACGGCAGATGCTCCACTCCGCGAGGCTTAGGCCGATGTACGCAGTGACCCCAGCCAGGACAGCAACCGGGACGCGCGCGATGAGTGTGTGGGCATTGCTAGAAGGTCTGTTGCAAATAAGGGAGTTAGTGATTCGCGGTGGGTTCGTATGGTAATTTCCCTTGTTTGGGTTCGCGGGATGTAACATCGAAGTTACCTAATATTCGGATGTCAAGGAACGGCCGTACAGGCTGAAACAACGCTGGGTTCTGCCGAGATGAGGATAGCACGGGGACCGCGGAGGTTCGGGATATGCCGGTTCCCGTATGATAGCGTTTCCAATCGGTTAGAGGGATTTCTAAATGCGTCATCGGGCGCTTTGAGCGGCATGGAAGTTGCCGGAAACAAGGTTACAGAGGGCAATTACGCCACGACACCTGTCCGATCAGGGTCTGGACGGTCGTGAGTCAGCAGAACGCGATTATGTAGGGAGCTGAAGATCGGATTTGCTGGAGTAGGCCGCCCGGCATTCCGCCGCCGATACTCGCGTCACACTCCTCACATTGGTTGAGGCTTTCCGGGTGGGCGCAATGCCGGAATAGATCAAGGGGCGGGGTATAATTACGTCGGAAGATGCGGTGGATTCTCGCTCAAGGCCTTAACCGATGGGCTGACACCGAGATTGGCCGGGCTGAGGTGATGGCCATCATTGGTGGTGGCTTGGAAGCACTATGGCACACCCATGATGCACCATCTAGCCGGTGACCGCAGCCTTGCCAATCTCATCCGCGGCGGGGGCGGTGGCGGGATGAATGAAGCGGCGATAGACATATCGCACCAGATACAGCGAGCAGCCCAGGCCCACCGCCAGCACTGCATTCACTATCAGTACGGCGATCGCAGTGGCCAGGAACGCGGAGGCTTCCACGCGCCGCATGCGCGGCAGGCGCCGCCAGGTGCTCCACTCCAGCAGCCTGAGGCCGATGTATGCGGTGACCCCGGCCAGGGCCGCAACGGGGATGCGCGCGATGTATCGGCCACCCAGGCCGAGAAAGCCGAGTATGAAGACCGCGTGGAAAATGTTGGAGAGCCGCGTGGAACCTCCGCAGCGGACACTGGCGAGGCTGCGCGCCGGAATGCCGACGCTCATGGGGGCGGCGAACATGCCGGCCACCACATTGGCGATGCCATAGGCGCCGAGTTCGGCATCCGCATCGGAACGCTTGAGGTGCTTATGACGCCCGCGGAAGTGTTCCACCACGCGCGACGTGATCAGAATATTGACCGAGCTGACGAATGCCAGGCCGAAGGCGGCGGGAAGCACATGCACCACGTCACCCGGCGCCCACGCGAACCCCGCGAAGGGCGGGATCTCGAACGGCAGCCTTCCGATCTCCTTCTCGTGAATCCCGAAAGCCGCGGCGGCGGCCACCGCGACACATACGCCGATCAAAGGCGCAGGAGCATGCGGTGCGAAATGCGCGGCCGCAAACGCGGCGGCAATTACAAACGCGCTGATGGCCACCGCGCCGACATGCGCCTGGCCCACGTGCGAAAGGATTTGCCAGGTCTGATAAAGGAGATTGTTCGACGTGCGATCCAGGCCCGTACTTACGGCGGTCATGGTGGCGAGCTGGGAAAGCACCATCATCGCGCCAATCCCGCACGAGAAGCCGGTTACGACGGGCTGCGGCACCATCTGAATATGGCGGCCCAGGCGCATGAGACCGAAGGCCATCATGAAAACGGAAGCCACCACGCACACCTTCGCGGCTCCGCCAAGACCCTGCGCCTGAACCGCATGCGCGATGAAAGGAACCGTGGCGCTGGCTGTGCCCCCGATCAGCACCGGGTTGCGGCCCAGCACCGCGGTGATCGGCGCGCTGACGATGGAGGTTACCAAGCCCAGGACCGGCGGGAGCCCCATCAGGCCGGCCAAGGCCAAGCCATAAGGGATCGCAATCAGGGCCGCGATCAGCCCTCCGAACAAATCGCCGGCGAGCGCGCGCCAGGAATAGTGAAGTTTGAACATCAATCTTCGCGGCGCGCGCGGAGAGCTTAGGCGTTATAGCACTTCAGGCACGCGGTTTTGAATTTGGCCATCTCTTCCTTCGTGCCGACCGTGACGCGCACCCAGGTAGGCCAGACCGGCCAGACCCGGCCAATGTAGATCTTCTCCTTGGTCATGGCCATGTAGAATTCGCGCCCCGGCCGCCGCGTATTCATCATGAACTTGTTGCTTTCGGAAGGAATGAATTCAATATTCTTCGCGGCCAGGAAACTCAGCGTGTCCTCGCGAATATCGCCGATGATCTTGCGGCGCTCCGGCACCAGCGACGAGACTTTCAGGCTGGCCGTCGCTCCCACCATTCCGGTGATCGGCATGGCGCCCGCCGACCAGTCTTTCATTTTGTCCAACAGATCGGGCCGCGCGATGGCTGCGCCGGCTCGCAGACCCGCCATCCCGTAGATCTTGGAAAATGTCCGCAGAACGATCAAGTCCTTGTCCTGCGCTACCAAGTCGGTACATGGCACGGCTTTCGCCGACAAATGCACGTAGGCTTCGTCCAGCAGCAGCACCGTCTCTTTCGGCTTGTTGGCGAGCAGCCACTCGATATCCGCGCGGCTGGTGAGGGTGCCGGTGGGATTGTTGGGATTGCATATGTAAACGATGCCCGGCGAAGGATGCGCGGCCAGCATGCCCTTCACATCGTGATCCCAGGCGCCCGGGCGCAGCGCTACGTTGACTGTTTTGGCGCCGATGAATTTGGCGGCGCGTTCTCCGGCTTCGTAGCCCGGATCGGCCTTCACGAAGGGACGGTCCTTGGAGCAGAACGAAAGCACGGCGCGATGCAGCGGATCGCTGGAACCGGCATAGGGGGTTACGTACTCGGCCTTCACGCCGCATACCTGCGCCAGCGTTTCCCGCATGGTGAAGGTTTCTTCGTACATATACCGGCCGCCTTTTTTCACGACGTTGTAGATGGCGTCGGCCGCCTCCGGACAGGGACCCATCGGGTTTTCGTTTGCGTTGATTTTGACGGCGTCCGCCGGTATGTCTTTGACCATGGAAAGCTGCGCCAGGGCGCGCTCGTTATAAAACGGAAGCGCCGCGCCGGCGGTGATGAAAGTTGCCAGGCGTCCCAGATCGCGCCGGGTAAACCCGCGCTTTAGGAGATCCGCCGATTGTTCAGCCTTGAAAAACGACAACATATTCCCTCCTTGCTCGATTGTACGTCATGATCGAGTAAGCTGCCCTTCCACCATTACAGCATGCCCGAACGGGGGTACTACCGGCCCGGCGCGACGCCGGCAAAGATCTTTTGGATGGATTTGATAAATGAATCCTATGGAAGGTCAGGAGTAAATTCCGGGCGCTTCATAACCGATCGCCTGCACGTACTCGATATAAGAGCCCGGATAAACGCGCGGGCGCCGGTCTTTGCCGCTCTCGCCTCCCAGTTCCAGGACGCGCGAGCCGAGGCCCCGCAGAAACATGCGGTCGTGCGACACGAAGATCATGGTCCCTTCGAAGTCCTTCAGCGCATCCACCAGCATTTCCTTGGTGGCTACATCCAGGTGATTGGTAGGCTCGTCCAGCACCAGGAAATTCGGCGGGTTGTAGAGCATGCGCGCCATGGCCAGCCGCGATTTCTCGCCGCCCGAGAGCGCCCGGATGCGCTTGTCCACATCGTCTCCCGAAAACTGGAACGCGCCCGCCAGCGTGCGCAGCGCGCCCAAGCCGTCCTGCGGGAAGTCCCTTTGCAACTGCTCGATGATGCTCAAATCCGAATCCAGCACCTCCAGCGATTGCTGGGCGAAGTATCCCATGTTCAGGCTTGCGCCCAGGCGCACGCTTCCAGCATCCGGCTCGCTGGCGCCCGCGATCATTTTCAGCAGCGTGGTCTTTCCCGCGCCGTTCCTACCCATCACGGCCCAGCGTTCGCCCCGGCGGATGGTGAGATTGAACCCGTCGTAGATCACGCGCGCGCCGTAGCTCTTGTGCAGATCCTCGATCACCGCGACCTGATCGCCCGAGCGCGGCGGCACGCGAAACTCGAACTTCACCACCTGCCGTTTCTTGGGCAGCTCGATCTTCTCGATTTTATCCAACGCCTTGATGCGGCTCTGCACCTGCGCCGCCTTGGCCGCGTGCGTGCGGAAGCGGTCGATGAAGCGCTGCTCCTTGGCCAGCATGGATTGCTGCCGCGCGAAGGCCGCCTGTTGATTAGTCTCGCGGATGGCGCGCTCGCGCTCGTAGAAATCGTAGTTACCCGAGTAAGTGACGATCTCGCCCGCATCGATCTCCGCGATCTTCGTGACTACGCGGTTCATGAACTCGCGGTCGTGCGAGGTCATCAGAATGGCGCCGGGGTAGGATTTGAGGAACTGCTCCAGCCAGATGATGGACTCGATGTCCAGGTGGTTGGTGGGTTCGTCCATCAGCAGCACGTCGGGCCGGCCGAGCAGCACGCGCGCCAGCGCCACGCGCATCTTCCAGCCGCCCGATAGCGCCCCGGCATCGCCATCGATCTGGTCGTCCTCGAAGCCCAGGCCGTGCAATACCTCGCGGGCTTGCGCCTCCAGCCGGTAACCGCCCAGATGCTCGTACTCCTCCTGCACCTCGCCGAAGCGTTCCAGAATTCGGTCCATGTCGGCGGCGCGCGCGGGATCGTTCATGCCTCGATGCAGGTCTTCCAGTTCGTGATGCAGATCGCCGACGCGGCCGCTGCCGGCGATGGCTTCGTCCAGCACGGGGCGGCCCTGCATGTCTTCCACATCCTGACGAAAGTAGCCGATGGTCAGCTTCTTGGGCACTGAGACTTCGCCCTCGTCGGGGGATTCCTCACGGACCACCATGCGGAATAGGGTGGTCTTGCCTGCGCCGTTGGGACCTACCAGGCCGACCTTCTCGCCGGGGTTCAATTGAAAGGAAGCGTCTACGAAGATTAACTGCTTGCCGTACTGCTTATTGATATTGGAGAAAGAGATCATCGAAATACCAAGCTAACAGAAGCGGCGTTGCCAACCTGGCGGCGGTGCCGTAGAATTGGACGTGCGGTGAGCCGTGCGCGACTTCCTCATTAGTTACAACAAAGCCGACTTACAGTGGGCGGAGTGGATCGCCCAGCAGTTAGACGACGCCGGCTACAGCACGATCTACCAACAACGCGATTTCCGGCCGGGGTCGAATTTCGTCATAGAAATGCAGCGCGCCATAGCCGAGACGGAGCGCACCCTCGCGCTGCTCTCGCCCGATTACCTGGCGGCTCGTTATACGCACCCGGAGTGGGCTGCCGCGTTCGCCAAGGACCCGACCGGCGAGAAGGGGATACTCGTTCCCGTGCGCGTGGGCGAGTGCGAGCTTGAAGGTTTGCTTGCCCAGATCGTCTACATCGACCTCGTGGGCCGCTCCAAAGCGGCCGCGAAAGAGCTGCTGCTCGCCGGGGTCAAGCGCGAGCGAGCCAAGCCCGATGGCGAGCCGGAGCCGCGGTCTCCTAGCAGCCTGCCGCGCATCTGGAACATCTCGCATCCGCGCAACCCCAACTTCACAGGCCGCGAAGACGAGTTGCGCCAATTGCGCACCAACCTGACCGACGGGCATGCCGCCGCCATCGTCCCCATCGCCGGCCTAGGCGGCGCGGGCAAGACCCAGCTTGCGCTGGAGTACTCGTATCGGCACATCGCCGACTATGACGTTGTTTGGTGGCTGCGTGCTGAAGATACGACCACACTGGTGGCCGACCTTGCGCAGCTTGCTTCGCCGCTCGGTCTGCCCGAAAGCGGATCGCAGGATCAGCAGGCTGCCGCCAAGGCGGTGCTGGCGTGGCTGGTCCGCCATCCAGGCTGGCTGTTGATCTTCGATAACGCGCGTAGCGCCGCCGCTTGCCGCGCCTGGATGCCGGCGGCGGGTGTGGGCCACGTGATCCTCACGTCGCGCGATCCGAATTGGCGGGAGGTGGCGCGTCCGTTGCGCCTGCCCAAGCTGCCGCGCGCCGAAGCTGTGGCCTTCCTGCAAAAGCGCAGCGGCGTGGAGGAACCCGCGGTCGCTGGGCCATTGTGCGAAGCGCTGGGCGACCTGCCGCTGGCGATCGAGCTTGCCGCCGCTTACATCGAGGCCAACTGCATTTCCATCGCCGATTACCTGGATCGATATCGCGGCGCGCCGCGCGAATTGCTCGAGGATGCGGTGGCTGCCACTTGGGCGATGTCCATTGAACAACTCCGGACGGAGGAGCCTGCCGCGCTCGACCTGTTGAACCTGATCGCGTTTCTCGCGCCGGACGATATCGACGCGCACTTGCTAGCCAGACGGTTCCCGGATGCCTTGCAGTTGGATCGCGCTCGCGCCGGACCGTGGCGCTACTCGCTGATCGAGGCCCGCGGCGGGACGATCTCGGTGCATCGCCTGGTCCAGGCCGCTACCCGCGCGCGCCTGGCCAGCGAAGGGCGGGAGCAAGAGTGGGCTGAAGCTGTCTTGAAGCTGGTGGACGACGCGTTCCCGTTCGAATTGGACGAGGTGGAAACCTGGAGCCCGTCGGGCCGTTTGCTGCCCCACGCTTTGGCCGCCGCCAGCCACAGCGAGGGCCTGGGCGTAGCGCTGCAAGCCACCAGCCGGTTGTTGAACCAGGCTGGGGCTTACTTGAAAAATCGCGCGCAACTGGCGGAGGCTGAGCGCAGCCTGAAGCGCGCGCTGGCTATTGGCGAGAGGGTCTACGGCCCCGATGATCCCAAGGTGGCTACCTTCGCCAACAACATCGGCCAGATCCTGAAGGAGCAAGGCGATCTGGCGGGAGCCTTGGAATACTCTAAGCGCGCCTTGGCTATCGACGAGAAGGCCTACGGTCCCGATCACCCAGAGGTGGCTATCGATGCCAACAACATCGGCCAGATCCTGAAGGATCAAGGCGATCTGGCGGGAGCCTTGGTCTACGCCCGGCGCGCCCTGGTGATCGACGAGAAGGCCTACGGTCCCGATCACCCAGAGGTGGCTATCGATGCCAACAACATCGGCCAGATCCTCAAGGACCAAGGTGATCTGGCGGGAGCTTTGGAATACACCCGGCGCGCGCTGGCCATCGACGAGAAGGCCTACGGCCCCGATCATCCCAAGGTGGCTACCTTCGCCAGCAATATCGGCCAGATCCTGCAAGCCCAAGGCGACCTGGCGGGAGCCTTGGAATACACCCGGCGTGCGTTGGCTATCGACGAAAAAGTCTACGGCCCCGACCATCCCAATGTGGCCATCCGGGTCCACAACATCGGCGGAATCCTGCAGGACCAAGGCGATCTGGCGGGAGCCTTGGAATACACCCGGCGCGCTCTGGCTATCGACGAGAAGGTCTACGGCACCGATCACCATGCGGTCGCTACAGACGCCAACAACATCGGCACGATCCTAAAGGCTCAAGGCGATCTGGCGGGAGCCTTGGAATACACCCGGCGCGCCCTCCGCATCCTCCAGGAAACCTACGGCTCCGAAAACCCGCTAACAAAAACCGTCGCCGCGAACCTCGCCCTGATCGAAGCTGCACTCACGGCCAAGCAGGCCAGCGCCTGACCCGCCGTGCGACAATACCCGCTTGGCCGATTTCCGGTTCCGCCTGAATCCTCTGAACGGCCGCGGCGCGGCCCGTTATCGTACTCCGCATAGCCACTATGCCGAGCCCGGCTATTTTTGCCTGGCCAGCTCCGGAACCTGTTCCTTGACCTTCTCCACCTTTGGCATCGCGACGTTCACTACATACGGATTCCTGGGATTCCGTCCGCAGAAGTTCTGGTGGTGCTCCTCAGCCGGATAGAACGCCTTCAGTTCCACCACCTGGGTCACGATCGCCGAACGGAATATCCCCGCCCGATCCAACTGTCCGATATACGCTTCGGCAATCCTCTTTTGTTCCGGATTGGAATAGAAGATGGCCGACCGGTATTGCGGGCCTACGTCATGCCCCTGCCGGTTGAGTTCAGTCGGATTGTGCGCCACGCTGAAGAACACCTTCAGCAACTTTCCGTAAGAGATCTTCCGCGGGTCGTACGTCACTTGCACCGATTCCGCGTGTCCGGTCTTCCCGGTGCTGACAATTTCGTAGTGAGCTGAAGCCGCGTCGCCGCCCGCGTAGCCCGAGACGACCTTCTCCACGCCCTCGATCTGTTGGAATACGGCCTCGACGCACCAGAAGCAGCCGCCCGCCAGCACCGCCGTCTGTTTCCCCTTGGAGGAACTTCCCGCCAGGCTCCCGTCGTCGACCGCCGGGTTCGGGAATTCCGCGGCTATCGAGGTCGAGACGAACAGCAACGACAGGCCCGCCGCTAGCCTGAAAATCGGATTCGCCGCCATGGTATTGTCTAGTATAGCTTACCTTGTCTCGTAAGCTAGACTATTCAAAGAAAAGGAGTCGTCGTATGGCCTCAGTCATGTCAGCACCCCAGGAAACCCACGTCGCTGTTTCGGCGACGAAGCTCCTGATCGATAATCGCTGGATCCCGAGTGAATCCGGCAAGACTTTCGCAACGATCAATCCCGCGACGGGAGAGGAAATCTGCCAGGTCGCGGAAGCCGATGCAGCCGATGTGGAGAAAGCCGTCAAAGCGGCCCGCGCGGCATTCGAACACGGGCCGTGGCGGAAGATTTCCGCATCCGAGCGTGGCCGTCTGCTCCATCGTCTCGCGGATCTGATAGAAGAGCATGCCGCCGAACTTGCCAGTCTCGAATCGCTGGACAACGGCAAGCCGTTCTCGGTGGCCAAGGCGGTGGACGTTCCTGCCACGGTGGCTTGCTACCGCTATTTCGCGGGATGGGCCGATAAGGTTCAAGGCAAAACCATCCCCATCGACGGCGATTACTTCTGCTATACCAGACACGAACCCGTCGGCGTGGTGGGACAGATCATCCCTTGGAATTTTCCCATGCTGATGCAGGCGTGGAAGCTGGCGCCGGCCTTGGCCACGGGGAACACGGTGGTGATGAAGCCGGCCGAGCAAACCCCTCTGTCCGCGCTGCGCATCGGGGAGTTGATTGTGGAGGCGGGTTTTCCGGCGGGGGTCGTGAACCTGCTCCCTGGATTTGGCCCCACTGCCGGCGCCGCCATCGCCAGCCATGCGGACGTGGACAAAGTGGCGTTCACCGGCTCCACCGAGGTTGGCCATTTAATTATGGAGGCGGCCGCCAAATCCAATCTGAAGCGAGTCACTCTGGAACTGGGTGGAAAAAGTCCGAACATCGTATTCGCGGATACCGACCTGGACCAAGCTGTAGAGGGCGCTCACTTCGGGCTTTTCTTCAATCACGGCCAGTGCTGTTGCGCCGGCTCCAGAGTGTTCGTTGAAGAAAAGGTCTATGACCGGTTCGTAGAAAAAAGCGGCGCCCGCGCCCGCAAACGCACGGTAGGCGATCCGTTCGATCCGCGGACGGAACAGGGCCCCCAAGTAGACCAGGCGCAGTTCGACAAGGTCATGGGCTATATCGAATCCGGACGGAGTGAAGGCGCCAACCTGGTGTGCGGCGGCGACCGTGTGGGAAACCGCGGCTACTTCATCCAGCCGACCGTGTTCTCCGATGTTCAGGACGACATGAAGATCGCCAAGGAAGAAATCTTCGGACCGGTCATGAGCGTCATCCCCTTCAAGAGTGTCGACGAGGTGATCGCCCGGGCAAACCACACGACCTATGGATTGGCCGCGGCCGTTTGGACCAGCGACATCGGCAAGGCGCACGCCATCTCGAACAGTGTGCGGGCAGGTACTGTGTGGGTTAACTGCTACAACGTCCTGGATACCAGGGCCCCGTTCGGCGGGTTCAAGCAATCGGGCATTGGACGCGAAGGGGGCGAGTATGGGCTGCAACAGTACACTGAAGTGAAAACGGTCATCGTGAAACTCTGAGCGACGCGATTGCGCGGGGCATCGACCGCGGTGGTCGTTGCCCCCCATCGTGCGACAATACCTTGCATGGCCGATTTCCGGTTCCGCCTGAATCCGCGCGCCGGAGAACTGCCGCATTGTTCCGCCGTGCTGAACGGCCGCGGCACGACCTACGAAGTCAACGACTATCGCACGACGCTATCGCTGAAATCCGTGGTGCGCGGCGCGGCACGATATCATACGCCGCAGGGCCATTACCTGCTGACTCCGGATGCGTTTCTGATCCTGAACGACGGCCAACGCTATTCCCTCGAATTCGAAGGCCACGGCGGCGTCCGGACGGAAACGCTGTGCCCGTTTTTTCAGACGGGCTTTTTGGAACAGGCAGTCGCGCGCCCCGCTTTGGAGAACCTCGACTCCGCCGTGCCCGCGCTCGATTTTTGCGAGCGGCTCTACCCCAAGACCGGCGCCGTGGGGCGCGCGCTGGCCGATTTGCATGCGGGTTTGCGCGGTCCGCAAGCATCCACGCCATGGCTCGAAGACCGCATGTACGCGTTGGCCCAGTCGCTGGCCGGATTGCGCGTACAGGTGCGGGGCGAGGCCGAATCGTTCCCCGGCTTGCGCCCCGCCACCCGCATGGAACTCTATCGCCGCCTCCATCGCGGGCGCGATTTCTTGATCTCCTGCTACGATCAGCCGCTCAGGGTGGCCTCGGCCGCGCACGTGGCGGGCCTGTCGCCGTTCCATTTCCAGCGCATGTTCAAGCTGGCGTTCGGGCAGACTCCCATGCAGTTTCTGCAAGACACACGCCTCGCAGCCGCACGCCGGCTCCTGGCGCATACCGGCGACGGCATCACGGCCATCTGCTTCGCGGTAGGCTTCGAAAGCCCGGGATCGTTCAGTTGGCTGTTCCGCAAACGCTTCGGCGTCTCGCCACGGGGCTTTCGTGAAAATCGGCGCGAAAACAGCAGGATTGAAGAAGTATTGCCCGGCGCAGTCGCATAATCTGGCTGCATGACCTGGATTCCCGACACCCATGAACTCGCCCCCGGCGTCACCATCGAACGGCGCGCGATCTTCTGGGCGCCGCTGGCCGTGGCCGCTGCCATGTTGCGTCCGGCGCAAGCCGCCACCGCCTCCGCGCCGCTCGAGTGGGACGATTTCATCCGTCTTTGTCCCGCCGATGCCGCCGCATTCGCCCGCGACGCTTCGGAGATCGGCCAGGATGCCTATCTGCACCGGATCGCCGCCTGGGCCGTGCGCCTGAAAGCCGCGCCCGATACCAAGCTCGGCGCATTCGGCGGTCTGGACCCCAAAGTCGAATTCGGGCCCAGCTTTCGGGGCGTGCCTTTCGTCGTGATTCAATGGCGCATGGCGCCGCGCGCCATCCTGCCCGCGCATTGCCATCCGCAGTTCAGCGTGTGTACGGTGGGCATGGAAGGCGAGGCGCGCCTGCGGCATTTTGAAATCCACGGCCCGGCGCCGGCCTTCGATTCCGGCGCGAAGACGCCCTTCCTGATGCGCGAGACGCGCAGCCAGATCGTGACGCCCCGCCGCATCAGCACGCTCTCCGCCACGCGCGATAATATCCATTACTTCGAAGCCGGAGACGCGGGCGCGCGGGGCCTGGACATCACCACCGGCTACGGCGGCGATGGCAGCTTTTCGTTCGTGGCGTTCCAGCCGGATAAACCCAAAGACCCCAAGAAGCAACTGTTCGAAGCCGTCTGGACGGGCATGAAACTCTGAAGGAGCAAGAATGGCAAATACGGATCTCTCCGCCGCCACCATCGGCCAGGCTTCCATCAACGTACACGATGTGGAGAAAGCGGTGGCCTTCTATCGCGACGCGCTGGGCCTGCGGTTTCTGTTCCAGGCCGGTCCGAAGATGGCTTTCTTCGATTGCGGCGGCGTGCGCCTGATGCTGGCCGTGCCCGAGAAGCCGGAGTTCGACCACCCCGGCTCGGTCTTCTATTTCAAAGTGGCTGACATCCAGGCGGTGGCCGCCACGCTGGAATCGCGCGGCGTGCAGTTCGAGGGGCCGCCGCACATGATCGCCGCCATGCCCGATCATGACCTGTGGATGGCCTTCTTCCGCGACCCGGACGACAACTTGCAGGCGCTGATGAGCGAAGTACGGCGCGGATAGGCGGCATCGACTGCCGAATACGATTCGACATTTCTTGCGAAGGCTTGCCATCTCGATTCGATGGTACTTGCAATTGTTCTGTGGATCGTGCGACCCTTGAGCAAATCGATGTGCCCTTGTACTTGCCAGCCACCCCGGATACTGCAACTCGCGTGGATCGCCGCGCTGCTGTTCGGCCTCCCCGGCACGTCGCCGGCGCAAACGTTTACGGAGTACGTCATCCCGACCGCCGGTAGCGATCCTTTCAGTATCACGACGGGGCCGGATGGCGCGCTTTGGTTTACGGAGTGGGTTGGCAACAAGATAGGCCGTATCACAACTGCCGGGGTCTTTACCGAGTATCCCCTTCCCAACGCCAACAGCACGCCCATTTGGATCAAGCCCGGGCCGGATAATGCACTCTGGTTTACCGAGGAGAGAGGAAACCGCATCGGGCGGATCACCGTCCATGGAGCGATTTCCGAGTATCCTTTGCCGACGCCCGAAAGCCGGCCCTGGAATCTCAGTGTCGGGCCGGACGGCGCATTCTGGTTTACCGAAAAAGCCGGGCGGATTGGACGCATCACCACCGCCGGCGTGATTACGGAGTACCCGGACCCGATCTCGCCCTGGGACATTACGGCGGGGCCGGATGGAGCGATATGGATTACCGAACGGAGCGGCAATCAGATCGCGCGCATGACCACGTCTGGCGTGATTACCAATCAGTACACAGATCCCACTCCTAACAGCGGTCCGGACGTGATTATCACCGGGGTGGGCGACGGGGACTTATGGTTTACCGAGCAGTTTGGTACGAAGATCGCGCAGATGACTACCGCTGGCGTGATTACCGAGTATCCGGTGCCGACACCCACCAGCCAGCCCGGCGGCCTCACGGTAGGGAGCGACGACGCCCTCTGGTTCACGGAGCACACAGGGGGCCAGATCGGGCGCCTCACCCTTACTGGAGAAATCGCTGAATACCCTGTTCCCACACCTGACGCCGATCCCATGGTGATCGAGCGCGGTCCCGACGGCGCTCTCTGGTTCACGGAGTTTTATGGCAATAAGATTGGACGTATAACTTATCCCTGATGAGGTGGGCTGCGTCGTTGTAGCACAGGCTTTAGCCTGCGACCTGATGCGACTGATTCCATTTCTACTGCTGGCCGCCACCTCCGCACTGTCGCAAGACACCGTGACTATCCGCGTGGACGCAGCCGCGCCGGTTGGCGCCTTCAAGCCCATCTACGCTTATTTCGGTTACGATGAGCCCAACTACACCTACACCCGGAACGGGCGCAAACTTGTGAGCGAGTTAGCGGCGTTAGGCGGCGCGCCGGTATACGTTCGCACGCATTTTATGCTGGCTACCGGGGACGGAACGCCCGGGTTGAAGTGGGGGTCCACCAATGCCTATACGGAAGACGCATCGGGCAAGCCGGTGTACGACTGGGCCATCACAGACCGCATTTTCGACACCTATTTGCAGGCGGGAGCGCGGCCTTTCGTCGAGATTGGCTTCATGCCGCAAGCGCTCTCAGCGCAGCCGGAACCGTATCGCCCGACGTGGATTCCGGGCGCGGCAAACCGGGATTACGCCATCGGATGGTCCTACCCGCCCAAGGATTACCGCAAGTGGGGCGAGCTGGTCTACCAGTGGGTGAAGCACAGCGTCGAGAAATACGGCGGCGAGCGCGTGGCATCCTGGTATTGGGAAGTGTGGAACGAACCCGATATCTCGTATTGGCACGGAACTCCCGAAGAGTACGACAAGCTGTATGACTACGCTGCCGCCGCTGTGAAGCGCGCGCTTCCATCGGCGAAGGTCGGCGGACCTGCCAGCACGGGTCCATCGGGCGCCACGGCCGCCGCGTTCCTCCGCCAGTTCCTGGAGCACTGCGATCGGGGCGACAACTCCTCCACCGGCGGCACGGGTGCGCCGCTCGACTTCATCACCTATCACGCCAAGGGCCGGCCCACCGTGGTGGATGGGCATGTGCGCATGGGGATGGCCACGCATGCCGAAGACGTCGACCGCGGATTTGCCATCGTGCGCGCGTTTCCGAAGTTCGAGAATCTGCCCATCGTGCTGAGTGAATCCGATCCGGAGGGTTGCGCGGCTTGTTCGGCGCGCGTATATCCGCAAAATGCCTATCGCAATGGCGCGCTGTACGCCGCGTATACCGCGGCCATGATGAAGAACATTCTCGATCTGGCGGACCGGCGGCGGACGAACATCGAGGGCATGCTGACCTGGGCCTTCGAGTTCGAGGATCAGCCGTACTTCGATGGCTTCCGGACGCTGGCGACCAATGGCATCGACAAACCGGTGCTGAACGTGTTCCGCATGGCCGGATTGATGCGGGGCGACCGCATGAAGACCGAGAGCTCGGGCCGGGTGCCGCTCGACACCATCCTCGCCGAAGGCGTCCGCGGCAAGCCGGATGTGGATGCGCTGGCCGTTCGTTCGGACAGGGGGATCTCGGTGCTTGTATGGAATTATCATGATGACGATGTGACGTCGCCGGAGGCCAGTGTGCGGTTGGAGATAGCGGGCCTCCCCGCTGCGGCCGCGCGGATGCGGGCGCGCCACTACCGGATCGACGAGACCCACAGCAATGCGTGGACGGCGTGGAAGGCGATGGGATCGCCGCAGCATTCCGCGCCTGAGGATTACGCCAGGCTGGCGGCGGCCGGACAGTTGCAGTTGGCCGATTCTCCGCGATGGGCCGAGGTGCGCGCCGGTACCGCGATGCTCGAGTTTTCCCTGCCGCGGCAGGGTGTCTCTCTGCTAGAGTTGATCTGGTAAATGAGACTCGTGCAATTGGCAGGACCGGATGGCCGTCGCGTGGCCTTGGTCGAAGAACCCCGGCTTCGATTGCTGGAAGGCTGCCGGTCGGTCTATGACTTGGCGTCCGAGTGCCTGAATCATGGCGCATCGCTCGCTGAGGGATGCGCACGGCGCAGGTCGTCCCTTGAATTCGTCGACTACGACGCGGTCTACGCGGGCGCGTCGGAGTGGCGGATCTGTCCCTCGGCCGATGTCCCTTTCGAGCCTGCGCAATGCCTGGTGAGCGGAACCGGGCTAACGCACAAAGCCAGCGCTGCGAATCGCGACGCCATGCATGCGGCGGCGCAGGCCGTTACCGATAGCACGCGCATGTACCAATCGGGTGTCGCGGGCGGCAAGCCGGGGCCGGGCGAGGTGGGGGTGGCGCCTGAATGGTTTTACAAGGGCTGCGGCACGGTGCTGCGGGCCCACAACCAGCCGTTGACTGTGCCGGAGTTCGCGGAGGATGGCGGAGAGGAGCCGGAGGTGGCTGGCGTGTACCTGGTGGATGCCCAGGGCGCGCCGCGGCGGATCGGGTTCACGGCGGGCAATGAGTTTTCCGATCACGTGTTGGAGCGCAAGAACTACCTGTACCTGGCGGCCTCGAAACTTCGTACCTGCGCCATCGGCCCGGAACTCGTGGTCGATGGCGATTTCGACATGGTGCCCGGAGACGTGTCGATCGGTCGCGGAGGCCGCGTGCTCTGGTCGCGCGCGATACGCACCGGGGAGAGTGCCATGTGCCACAGCCTCGCCAACATCGAGCATCATCACTTCAAGTTCGAATTCCACCGCCGCCCTGCCCGGATCGACTTCGGTGTACGCCTGTAGGGGGAATAAAGCCGCGTCCGGTTTTGGAATCCCACACATGCGGTTGCATTCGTGGCGCCGTTCGGACCCGGACAATATGCGATGCCCCGCACCTCGGGGTCACCATACAGACCGCGCTCGTCGTCGATCACCGAAGGCACGCATGCAGCGGCAGGAACGCGTGATCCTTCCCTTTGTTCGCAATCTTCATGCTCACAGTGAGCCGTGCGCGAACGCCCTTGCTATTCCGCCCCAACGCAAGAATTTGCGCCTAAAGGCCCCCGTTCAATTCCACCGTGCGACCGTCATCCGGTTTCTTCCCTGTCGCCGCGATCACCAGTACAGCCCCTAATGCAACCGCCTTCGTGTTCATATCCTGCCGATTTTACCGTTTTTTTTGGGAGCCGCCAGGCACGGCAGTGCGCCCGGTTTAAGCCGGAGATTTTTACCGCCCCTTTAAGCCGGGGGTTGCCGCTCTTCGTTTTCGTGGTGGTCAGTTCCAAGCACGTCGCCCGGCTGCACATCATCCTTGAAGCTCAGGCCCTTGTCATCGGCGCTATAGCCATTCGGCCAGAACACGGAGAACCAGTATTTTTGACCGGTCCCAACTTCCGAAAAATACAGGATGAGATTTTGGGTCCTGTCCTTAATCCATGCCTTGTTATCAAGCTGCGCCGTCCACTTTCCCTCGGGGCAGATCTCAACGGTTCGAAACGATGCTGTCATGAGCCATCACTAGCCCAATTCCGGCACGCGTTCAACTTCTCGCCGCGCCTGCCCGCCTTCGCCGGCGTGGCCGCTCGAACGCTTTGAGGTTGCCTTAAACCGGACTTTCCCTTACTCTGAAGCAAGGAGCATCAGGAGCAGCAGGCCATGACGATCCATCTCACGCCCGAACAAGAGCGCCGCGTCCAGGCTGTCATCAGCCGCGGCGCCTACAAGTCCATTGAGCAAGTCGTCGATGCGGGTTTGGCCGCCGTCGAACAGCGCACCGTGCCGGGTTTCGCCGGTACACAGGAAGAACTCGACGCCCTGCTTGCCGAAGGCCTGGCATCGAAGGAACTCACGGAAAACGAATTTTGGCGTTCGGTGAACACGCAAACCGACGCCCTGCTTGCCGAGCATGAGACCGGCCCGCGTTCGTGAAAGTTTCGTATCGGCAAGCCGCCAGCGACGACGTAGTACGCCAGTTCCGCTATTACCTCGTCACCATGGATGTTCCGGAAGTCGCCGTGCGCTTCCGGAGTGCCGTCCAGAGCACCGTTCAATCATTTCTCCAGCATCCTTTCGTGGGTCCGTACTATCGTTCCAGCAACCCGCATCTTGAAAATCTCCGCGCCTAGCCGGTTGCGGGATTTGAGGCCATCCGGATTTACTACGTTGTGGATGAAGACACCCTCCGCGTCATTCGCATTCTACACGGCAAGCGAGACGTTAAGCACATTCTGGAACGTGAACAGACCTTATGAGCTTGCCCACGTCCACGCCGACCGGCTGGAACTGGTATAACCTGGGAAAATGAGCCGTTCGACGGCACTCTCTATTATCATTCTTTCCTACGCGGCGGCGCCGTCAGCCTTCGTAGCTCTTGCTGCCGAGAAGGGCATCACCGAAAGCTGCTTTCTCGCCCTTCATTTTGCTGACGGGAACGCCGCTTCCGTTCAACTCTCGAATGCCGAAAATAAACAGCGGGACGTCACCATAGAGCGCTACTCATCGGACGGCAGGCGGCTCGAAGACATCACGAAGACTCTCCCCGCAAATGGAAAGACAGAAGTGCGCCCAGCCGCTCCTCCGCGCGACCGATGGCGCGCGCCAGCGCCACTTTGCTCAGATTGTGCGCAAATACGCTGGTAATGTAATCGAGATCGGCGGATACCACCGACTCCTGCGCCTGGGTCACCTCCACCGCATCGGTGATGCCCGCCTCGAAGCGTTGCCGGGTCAGGGCGAGCGTCTCGCGCGCAACCTTCTGGTTATTGCGCGCCACATCGAGCTGGTTGGCCGCGGTGCGAAGATCCAGAAACGCATCGCGCACATCGGCCTCGATCCGGCCGCGCACATCTTCCAGTTCCGGGTAAGGGGGGGCTACTTTGATTTCTTCTCGGGTAATGGCGTGGATTGTTTCGGTCCTTCGCCTGGGCCGAGTTCTTCGAAATCTTTGGAGGCGTATTTTACGGACCGTGTACGACTGCAGATGCTGGTTTGGTATTCTCCGTCGGGTTGCGACGCGTACACGATGAGTTCGGCGCCAAGCTTCAGGAGCTCGGATGAAAACCCCCAGCAGCCGCCGGCCTCTTCAATTGCACGCATTTCAAAAGTCCGCCCAACGTCGCCTTTCCAGACACGGATCGTGCGGAAAACGGCTATCCGTCCGGTATCTCTCCCTAGCGATGCCCGTTTTAACCGCCGGGCGTAACGCGATAATCGTTCCTCGAAAGACTATAGTGGAGCGCTGTTTCGCTTCCTGAACGGTAGGCTCGCTGCAATCACAGCCGTAAGCCATCGGCATAGCCATCAATGCGATGAGTAGGGACCTTGCGACCATCACAGCTCTACCATCTTACGAAAGTAGCCCACTACCGCGTTCTGTCAAGTCCGGTTGAAAATTCCCCATTGTGCCGGTCGAGAATTCCCCAGCCCCCGCCAGGTGGTGGTTTACAGAATCGGCTGGCCGCAATGCAGGTGCGCTTCGAAGGCTTTGGACGCGCGCTGCGGAATCCGTTGTCTCGCGCGCAATCGCCGGAGAGGTTGGCGCCGGTTCGACCTGTCTGATCGGAACACTTACCCGGGAGACACTTTCACGGCATCTGCAGAAACTGGCCCAGCCGCTCCTCCGCGCGACCGATGGCGCGCGCCAGCGCCACTTTGCTCAGATTGTGCGCAAATACGCTGGTAATGTAGTCGAGATCGGCGGATACCACCGACTCCTGCGCCTGGGTCACCTCCACCGCATCGGTGATGCCCGCCTCGAAGCGCTGCCGGGTGAGGGCGAGCGTCTCGCGCGCGACCTTCTGGTTATTGCGCGCTACGTCGAGCTGATTGGCCGCGGTTTTCAGATCTAAGAACGCATCCCGCACATCGGCTTCGATCCGGCCGCGCACATCTTCCCGTTCCGCGCGGCGTTGGCCCAGGGCGGCATCCGCCTCCTCCGTCTCGCCTTCGGTGCGGCCGCCCTGCCAGATGGGGATGCGCAGCGTGCCCACCACGGTGAAGGTGCCGTGCGATTGCGCCGGATTGATACCGATCGCGCCATAGTCGGCCGAGAGCGCCAGTGAGGGCAGATGCTCCCAGCGGGCCGCGCTGCGGGCCCGCTCCGCGGCGCGCACTTGGGCTTCGGCCGATTGCAAATCCGCCCGATTTTCAAATGCCTGCTTAAGCGCCTGCTCCACGGTCAGATCCGGCGCCGGCGAATAAGGAATGTCGTCCGTGATTTCGTAGTTGTCGTTGACGGGCAGGCCCACCACCCGCGCCAGATTGATCTTCTGTTTGGCCACGTCGTTCTGCAGCGACATCAGCCGCTGCTGCTCGGTTTGCAACTGGACCTGGCTGCGGTTCACGTCGATCTGCGGATTCAGCCCCACGGTGCGCCGGTCCTGTGTCTGTTTGAAAAGCGCCTGCGCGGTATCGATCTGCGCTTGGGCCGACCGCACCCGCGCCTCGGCTGCCTGCACTTGCAGATACGCGCCGCCAGCCGCCAGCACCACCAGATCGCGCGCGTCGCGCAGGGCGGCATCGTTGGCCTTCACCAGTTCCTGCGCGGAACGGTAGTTGTTCAGCGCGGTAAGGTCGGCCACGGTCTGAGTCAGCGTGGCGCGCAGATCGTAGTAGTTGAACGGGCCCACGATGGTAGGAATCGAGATACCCGGAAAGTTGAAGTTGAACCGGAGGCCAAGGGCCTGCAGGTTGGTCTGTTGCACCGACTCGCGCAGGTATCCGTTCACGTTCGGCATCAGGGAACTGCGCGCCACGCGGGCCTGCCCGCGCGCCTGGCGCATTGCTTGCGTCATTCCCTCGGTGCCCAGGTTGTATTCGAGCGCGCGCCCCACCGCCTCGCGCAGCGACAGCTTGCCGGAGAATGGCTTGGCGGTTCCCGGGACGCTGCCGGCATACGGCCCCTGCACCTGTACCGACGTGTTCAGCGTGTTGACGCTCGAGGTGACGCCCGGCACCGGCGTCTGCACCGTGTTCACCGAGCCGCCCTGCCCGCCGCGTCCCGAAAGCGGCAACTGCGTGGCCGGCGTGCCCTGCGGCGGTGGCGCCTGGGCCTGCAAAATGATCGGCAGGGTAGCCTCCAACGCGAAGCAGAGAAGTACGCAATAACGTGTGGTCATCTGTTTTATCATCCAAGTTGTTTGCGGAAACGCCAGATGCTCAGCGACACCAGCACCACCGTGAATCCGATGAGCGCCAGAAAATTCGGCCATAGAACGTCGATGCCGCTGCCTTTCATCAACGTGGCGCGGGTAATGATTCCGAAATGGCGGATCGGGTTGAGCCATGTGACCGGCTGCAGCCAGGACGGCATGGCTTCGACGGGCGTCATGGAGCCCGATAGCGTGGCCAGCGGCGGATTGATGAAGAACGCCGTCATCTGCGCCTGCTGCGCAGTCTTGGTAACGGTCGCCAGGAACGTGCCGATGCCAATCCCGCATAGGATGCACAAGCCCGCGCTCGAGATCAGCAGCAGCATGCTGCCGCGTACGGGCACCGCGAAAAACACGCGCATGATGCCGACGGCGAACAGCGACATGACCATCAGCAGCGCGAAGAGCGGAGCTATCTTGGCCACCACGATATCCGTGGTGCTGGCCGGCGTCATCAGCAATTGTTCCATGGTGCCGCGCTCCCGCTCCTTGATCATGGCGGTGGACGCCACTAGCGAGCCGTTCAATATCAGCAACACGCCGAACGTCCCGGTGACGATGAACCAGGCGTTCACCAGGCCTGGGTTGTACAAGAAGGCGGTTAGCGTGTCCACCAAACCGCGCTGCCCCGGTGGAGCGCCACCGACACCGCCGATTGTGCGCACCCGGGTGCGGATGCCTTCGCCAGTCAACGTCTGGTTGTAAGCCAGGATGACACCTTCCGCGTAGCCTTGTGCAATGGTGGCCGTGTTGGCGTTGGCCGCGTTCAGCAGGATCTGCACGTCCACCCGTCTGCCGCGCTGCAAATCGCGCGTGAACTCGTATGGCACCACGATGCCGGCATCCAGCTTTCCGCGGCTGATGGCGTTTTCCATATCGTGGACCGAGGCGTAATCGCCGCCCAGCTTGAAGCTTTTGCTCTCCGTCAGGGTGGAGACCAATTCCCGGCTCTCCGGCGTGCGGCTCCAGTCGATGACGCCCAGGCGCAAGTGGGACACCGTGGAATCCAGCGCGAAGCCGAACAGCAGAAGCTGCAGCGTGGGCGGGACGATCAGCGATGTCGCCAGGCGCTTGTCGCGCCGGATTTGGGCGAATTCTTTGCGCATCAAGGCGCGTAGCCGGGTCATAGTTTCACCTCTTGGAGGGCGGCCAATCCATCTTGCAGGCAGCGCCGCAGCCGCCTTTTTAGGCGGCCAGAGCCGGCTGAAAGCCGGCTGCGGGCACGATTGCCCGCCCTCCGCGTCATAGTTTCACCTGCATACGGCGCATCACTCTCCAGGCCAGCGTGTAGCAGACGCCGCCCAGCAACGCGATCATCACCACGGCAAACCATACAGCGGGCCATCCGCCTCCCTGCAACATGGCGTCGCGCACGATTTCGATGTAATACTTGCCCCACACGATATTGGAAACCCAGCGCAGGCTGCCAGGGATGTTTTCCACCGGAAAGACCAGCCCGGAGAGCAGAAATACCAGCAGAAATCCGCCCAGCGCCACGGCTTGAATGGCTGCCGACTGGTTCGGAATGCCGGCTCCCACGAAGGTGCCGAAACTGGCTACGCAAAACGCGTAGAGTACGCTGCCTACGATCAGCGGCGTGGGATCCCCGGCGATGTGCAAGCCGAAGACCGTCAGCAGGCAGATCATTCCCAGGATCCACTCGCCGGCCGCCACAATCATGTAGGCGAGAATCTTGCCCAGCAAGAATTCGTGCGCCGAAATGCTCGAAACATAGACCTGCAAAATGGTTTTCTGCTCGCCCTCCTTGGCCATCGATAGCGCGGCCAGCAAGGCGGGGAACATGGAAATGCCCATCACAAAAATGCCGGGGCTGTAGAACTTCGGGGAGTCCCGGCCGGGGTTGTACCAAAGCCTTACTTGCGCACCCACCAGCGTGGCGTTCGCCATCGCGCCGGAATTCAGATTGAAGGCGTGGGTGACCTGGTTGGTGTAGCCTTGCACGATGCGGGCAGTATTGGCGTCGGTAGCGTCCACCAGCAATTGAACCTGGACGTTCGCGCCGCGGGCCAAGTCGTGGCCGAAGTTCCTGGGAACGATCAGCACTCCGCGCGCCCTGTTGGCCGTGAGGGCATCCTCCGGTTTGCGATCCGGGGGCCACGAAACGACGTGGAAGGAAATGGACGAGCGAAACGCGTCCGCGAGTTGCCGGGAGGCGGACGAATCGTCCAGATCCTGAATCACAAGCGGCAGATTATGCACGGTCAGGGAGATGGCGGTGGAGAGCAGGAACAGCAGCATCAGCGGCAGCACGAGCGCCAAGGCCAGGGCCAGGCGGTCGCGCACCAACTGGGTCAGCTCTTTGCGGGTTTGGGAAAAGATGCGTCTCATCGTTCAATCCTCGATATTGCTCGCGAATACCACTCCCTTACGGTCGTGGCTCGGTAACGTTAACTGAGCCGCGCGCGTAAGCAACCGGTCAATCCTCCGCGGCGAACTTGCCCTCCTGGCGGGCCTTCTCCACCACCGCGATGAAGACGTCTTCGAGCGAGAAACTCTCCTCGTGCATGTCGCGCACGGCCACCCCCGCGTCGCGCAGCCTTCCGGCAAGATCTTTTTCCGCGGACGCCACATCGGCGTCCGTAATCACATGCAGGCGGTCGCCGAACAGCGACACGCGCCAGCGTTCCATCTGCTCTTTCAGCTTGTCGGCGGCGCGCTGCGGCTGGTCCACACGCAGCTCCAGCAGGTGCCCGCCCTGCCGCGCTTTGATGGCGCTGGGGGCGCCTTCGGCCACCAATTCTCCGCCTGCCATAAAGCCCAGGCGATTGCACTGCTCGGCCTCTTCCAGGTAATGCGTGGTCACCAGAATGGCGGTGCCCATATCGGCCAGCCGGTTGATCATCCGCCAGAATGCGCGGCGCGCCAGCGGGTCCACTCCAGAAGTCGGCTCGTCCAGGAACAGCACGCTAGGCTCGTGCATGGTTGCCGCGCCGAACGCCACACGCTGTTTCCAGCCGCCCGGCAAGCTGCCGGTGAGCTGATGCTCTTTCCCGGCCAAGCCGGAAAACTCCAGCACCCACTTTTTCTTATCCGCGATTTCGTTTTCCGGCACACCATACACGCCGGCGAAAAAATCCAGGTTTTCGTCGATGCTCAAATCGTCGTACAGCGAGAACTTCTGCGACATGTAACCCACCCGCTCGCGCACTTCTTCGGAGCGGATGGCGCCCTGCTTGCCCGCCAGTTGCGGCGTGCCGGTGGTGGGATCGAGCAGCCCGCACAGCATCTTAATGGTGGTGGTTTTGCCCGCGCCATTGGCGCCCAGCAGGCCGTACACTTCGCCGTAGCACACGTTCAGATTCACGTTGTGCACGGCCGTGAATGCGCCGAACCGCTTGGTCAGATTCTCCGCCCCGATGGCGATTTGCCCTTTCAGATCGCGATGTGGGTGCTTGCCGAGGAACGGCGGCGCATGTAATTCCTGCCCCATGGCGCGCAGTTGCGCCACGAAAGTATTCTCCAGCGTGGGGTCCGCGACCCGGATATTCGGGGCGGCAATACCCGCCTTCGCCAGCACCGCTTCGACCGCCGCGCGGCCCGCCGCGGGATCCTTCACCAGCACGTCCAGGCGGTCGCCGAATCGCTGCACGTCACCGATCACCGCGCCCTCAGCTTCCGTAAGCTTGTCTTCGGCTTCCGCCAGCTTGGCGGTGTGGACCTCCAAGCGCCGCATGCCCAGGCTCTCCCGCAATTCCGCGGGCGTGCCGGTTTGATGGATGAGACCGAGATGCATCAGCGCGACCCTGTTGCAGCGCTCGGCTTCGTCCAGATAGGGCGTGGCGACCACGATGGTCAGGCCATCCGCCGCCAGATGCGCCAGCGCGTCCCAAAATTCGCGCCGGGAGACCGGATCGACGCCTGTGGTCGGCTCGTCGAGCAGCAGCACGCGCGGTTGCGCCACCAGTGCGCAGACCAGCGACAGCTTCTGTTTCATGCCGCCGCTTAGTTGTCCTGCCAGCCGGTCCTTGAAACGGTCCATGTCGAACAGACGCAGATAGCGGTCGCCCCGCGCGGCGATCTCTTTTGGCGGCACGCGCCGCAGATCGCCTACGTAGCGGATGTTTTCGGCCACGCTGAGATCGGGGTACAGGCTGAACGTTTGGGTCAGATAGCCTACCGCGGAACGCGATTCGCGGGCAGGCTTGCCGAACACCTCCACTGCGCCGGATGTCGCCTCCATGATCCCGGCGAGGATTTGGAATGTGGTGGTTTTGCCGGCGCCATCGGGACCGATGAGGCCGAAAATTTCCCCCTGGTGAATCTGCAGATCGATGCCCCTGACCGCCTCGATGGGACCGTAATTCTTACGCAAATCGCGCGTGCGAATGACTACGCGATCCGGCGCGTCGGTCTCCGGCGGATCTGCCAGCGCCGTTGCGCCGGCGCCGCCAAGTTGGCGATCGACCGTCATTTCCGATGGCTTTCCGGCGGCCATGCGTCGCCCGTGACCAGGACCGCGCCATCCGCCGGCATACCCGGCTTGGCGTAGCCGAAGCCCTCCTTCAAGCCCAACTTCACGCCCACCACCTGCTTCACACGGTCATCGCGAAAGTACGTATTCTCGGGCGTGAAAGTGGCCTGCGGATCGATGCGCTGCACATAGGCCTGCAGCGGTTTATTGGGATTCGAATCCAGGTAGACACGCGCCGGCTGGCCCACCTTGACGCGTCCGATCTGGCCTTCGGGAATGTACCCGCGCAGATACACCTTATGCAGATCGAGCAGCGTGACGATGGGCGTGCCAGCCGTCAGCACTTCGCCTGGTTCGGCGGTGCGGGTGACCACCGTTCCGTCGAATGGCGCAGTGACAAGGAGATCGTTACGGTTGGCTTTGGCCTCCAGCAAGGCCGCGCGCGCGTGCTGTTCATCGGCCGCCGCACTGGCGATGTCGGCCTCCTGCTGCGCGATTTGCCGGCGCAGAGTGGCAGCTTGCAAGCTGTGTATATCCGGATTGCTCAAAGTCGCTTGGGCCATGGCGAGAGCGCCGCGCGCGGCTTCCACCTTGCGCTTGGACGCGGCCACCAACGCGGCTTGCGTCTCCGCCGTGGTTTCCGCCTGCTTGCCCTGGCGTTCGGAGACCGCGCCCGATTGGGCCAGCCGCGTGTAGGCGTCCTTATCGAATAGAGCCAGCTTGTAAGCGGCTTCCTGCTGCGCCAGATCGGCTTCCGCCGCCTCCAACTCCCCTTGCGCCTGGCTGACGCGGCCGTTGGCGTCCACCTTGGATTGCCCGGTTTCCGCCGAGTTCTGCTGCAACTGGTCTTCCAGGACCGAGATCTGCTTGCGGGAAAATTCGAGGCGCGCTTCGGCCTGCGCGACGGTGGCTTGCGCCTCCGTTTCGCGATCCCGCAATTGCTGGTCGTCAAGCACGGCAATGACGTCTCCGGCCTTGACCTCGTCGCCCTCGCGCACCTTGGCTTCGAGCAGGCGGCCGGTGGCTTTGGACGATACCGCCGAGTCGTCGCCCTCGATCCGCCCGCTGAGGTAGACGACGTTGGCGGAGTCGCCCGGCTTGGCCAGCACCACGCGCCATACGGCGATGGCGCCCACGGCCAGCAGCAGCACGATGGCGATAATCACGGTCCGGGCGCGGCCGGCTTGCGCATCGATAAGGGTGGAATTCTTCATATTCACCTCACAGTTTGTTTATGTTTCCGTTTGGCGGCCGTGTTGCGCCGGGCGAAGCTCTTCAGCGCGGCGTACGAGAAGGACGCGATGTGGGCGGCGATTTCGTCCAGAGTTTCCGGTGTGAACCGCAGGTCCGGCCACAGCCTTTTAAGAACTTCCCGGCCGTGCGCATAGCTGAAGATCTGCCCCATGATGCTTTGCGCACAGAACCGCGTCTGGCGATCGTCCGCCGGCCGGCCGATCACGCCGGCCACCAGCGCACAGATGGCGTCGTGCTTGGGGCGCATGATTTTGGCGACCACGCCATCGAAAATCGGCGTGGGTTGTGCCAACTCGTGGGACATCAGGCGCACGGGCCACGCGGGTCGGTCTTCCCCATACATTGCCTGCAGCAGACCGTGCACGAACGCGCGCAGTTTGGCTTCGGGCGTGCGGCCCGGCAGAACGGGATCGAATTTCGCCGCGGCTCCGGCGGCGCACGCGCCGAAGCGCAAGACTTCGTTGTACAGCCCCAGCTTATCGCCGAAGTGATAGTTCACCGCCGCCAGATTGACTCCGGCGCGCGCGCAGATGTCGCGCACCTTGGCCGCCTGGAAGCCGGTCTCGGAGAAGACTTGGCCGGCGGATTCGAGGATGCGGGCTTCGGTGGCGTCGCGGGGCATGGGTTAAAACAAGATTTTAAAACATCAGTTTGAATTATGTCAAGCTTGTGGCGCACGCACGAATGCATGCGTGCCGCGTCGCCACGCTTGGGGACGCGGCTTAATCCAACTCCGCGATTTGCGTGTAGACGGGCTTTAGCGCCGGATAGAGCGCCCCATACACCCGGTGCGCCCTGGCATAAAACGTGGCTTCCGCGGGGCGCGGCGCGATGGATTCCACTTCCCGAATGGCGGCGCGGCAGACTTCCGGAACCGAGGCGTACTCGGCTGTGCCGGTGAGCGCCAGCAGCGCCGCGCCGTAAGCCGAGCCTTCCTGCGTGGCCAGCGTCACCACCTTCTTATTGAAGATGTCCGCCAGCAACTGGCGCCAGAACGGACTGCGCGCGCCGCCTCCGGAAGCGCGCACGGACGCGACTGGCACCCCGAGTTCTTCGACGATATCCAAGCAATCGCGCTGGCTATAGGAGACGCCTTCGATGACGGCCCGGATCAAGTCGGCGCGCTGATGCCGGGCGGTAAGGCCGATCCATCCGCCGCGCGCGGTGGCGTCCAGATGGGGAGTGCGCTCCCCCATCAAATAGGGTAGCCAGAAGAGCCCTTGCGCGCCAGCGGGAGCGGTGGCAGCTTCGGCGGTCAGCGCATCGTAGTCCGCGCCGGGCGCCAATTGGTTGCGGAACCATTGCAGGCTCAGCCCCGCGCCTTGGGTCACTCCCATCACGTGCCACTTATCGCGCACCGCATGGCAGAAGGTGTGGACGCGGCCGGCCGGATCGTATGCCACATGTTCCATGTGGGCAAAGACCACGCCGGAAGTTCCCAGCGTACACGAGACGATGCCGGCTTCGACGATACCGTTGCCGACAGCACTCGCAGCCTGGTCGCCGCCGCCAGCTACTACAGGCGTGCCCTCCGCGAGCCCCGTGGCCGCGGCCGCCGCGTGCGTGACCCGGCCGGTGACATCGCTCGATTCGTGGCAGGTGGGCAAGATGGCGCGGTCCAAGCCCAATGCATCCATCATGTCGCAAGACCAGCGCCGCGCCACCACGTCGAACAGCGAAGTGCCGGAAGCGTCCGATACGTCGCTGGCATACTCGCCGGTAAGTTGGAAGCGCAGGTAGTCCTTGGGCAGCAGCAAGCGGCGGATGCGCTCGAATGCGCGCGGTTCGTTATCGCGCACCCAAAGCAGCTTGGGCAGCGTGAAGCCAGTGAGGACGGGATTGGCTGTGTATTTCAGAACGTTCTCGCGGCCGACGGTTTCGTTGATGGCGTCCACCTGCGCCTGGCTGCGTTGATCGCACCAGATCAGCGCGGGACGGATCACAGCGTCGGCTTCGTCCAGGATCACCAGGCCGTGCATCTGGCCGGAAAGACCGATGCCGTGCACTTCCGCGCCGGAAACGCCGGCTTCAGCCAGCGCGCCGCGAATGGCAATGCGGGAGGCGTCCCACCAGTTCTCGGGACGCTGCTCGGCCCACAGCGGGCGGTCCATCCGGATATCTTCGTGCACCGCCGTGAAACCACCGGCGACGCGGCCCTGCGCGTCTACTACGAGGGCGCGCGTGCCGCCCGTGCCTACATCGATTCCCATCCACATGATTCGATCCGTGCCACCGCTCC
Organism: Bryobacteraceae bacterium; assembly: GCA_035602155.1. Lineage (GTDB taxonomy): Bacteria > Acidobacteriota > Terriglobia > Bryobacterales > Bryobacteraceae > Bog-159. Next base: position 35,138 of record DATNMW010000181.1, read on the forward strand.
CTTATGGTCGCGGCTCAGTAACTTTCGTCTCGACCCACGGCAGGCAAGCAGCGCCGAACAGTCCGGCTTCGTTGCCCAGCGTGGCTTTCTCGATGCGCGTGGCGGTGGTGCGGAACGTGAACGAGCGCCGCCGTACTTCCTCCAACATCGGCGGCGCAAACAGATCCCAGGCCGCCAGCGCGCCGCCGCTCAACAAATATAGCGGAAAGTTGAAAGTATTCACCAGGGTGGCCAGCGCCACGCCCAACGCCCGGCCCATGGCGACGAAGATCCGGCTGGCCTTCTCGTTGCCGGCCAGCGCCATATCGTAAACCTCGCGGGCGCTGAGTCCCTCGCCCAGTTTCAGCATGCTGGCCATGGCGGCGATGGCGGTAGCGGAAGCGTGTTTCTCCAGGCAGCCTTGATTGCCGCAGCCGCACGGATTGCCGTCCGGAACCACCGTGATGTGGCCCAATTCCCCCGCCATGCCTAAATATCCTTGCAGCACTCTGCCGCCGGAGATGATGCCGCCGCCGACGCCGGTGCCGAGCGTCAGCAGCACCAGATCGTCGACGTCGCGTCCGGCGCCCATCCACTTCTCGCCCAGCGCGGCGGCGTTGGCATCGTTCTCCAGAATGACGTGCGCGCCCAAGCGGCGCTCGATCTCGGAGCGCAGCGGAAAATCGTCCAGGCAGGCGAGATTATTCGAGTTGCGCACGATGCCCTCCTTCAACAGGATGAAGCCGGGTACGCCGATGCCGATGCCCGCCAGGCCGTCCGCGCCGCACGCGCCGCGCAAGTCCGCGATGGCGCTCACCATGCAGCCGACCATCGCTTCGCGCCCCGCGGCGGGGTTGGTGGCGGCAGCACGCCGGTCGAGGACATGGCCTGCGCGGTCGATTGCCGCCGCCCGCAGGTTGGTGCCTCCCAGATCCAGCCCGATGGAGTACTCCGCCATGAAGGCGCATGGTAACACCGGGGGCCAGGGGCCGGAGCCGGGGGCAGACTTTCGTGCGGGGGCGAGGCATAACTGTTGTTAATGTGACCGATTGTAATTTTCTTCGAGCAATGTGGCCTTAGATGTGCTACAAGATGGAACAGAGTTTGTTGTGTTGCGTCGACAAGTACAGAGGGTGGTTCCCAATATGGTGGCCGGCCGAGAGTACGTCAACATTCCGGGCAACAAGACGCATGAGCTTCCCCCGCTGCTGGTACGCGGGGTTTCCAGCGGGCCGGAGGTGGATCTAGCCTCGGCCATTCTGGAGGCCGAGGAGATGCTGCCGGAGGTGGACGTTGAGGAGACCCTGCTGGAGCGGCGCAAGATGGACTTGGCCCTCACTCTGGCCGAGCAGTATCGCGGCCTCATCGCGCACTGGCATTGGGGCGAATCCATCGTGGAGTGGATCCGGCAGTGCGAAATCACGTTCCAGTCGGAATCGTCGTTGCGCGATCTGTTGCATCCGGATGTGTGGCCGCACGCCAGCCGCAGCAGTTTTGTGATGCTGCTGGTGGATAAGAATGTGCGGACTCCGGGCGTAGCTCTGGAGACCGCCGTGGGCCTGCGGTTGACTTTTCGGCAACCTCCGCCCATAAATTGCTGCAGCGGCGAGTTTCTGTTCTGCCTGAACTCCCCGATCGCCGGTTCAGCCTATAAAGCCTGGTCGCACATGGGGGCGGGGATGCCCGCGCTGCTGCCTCCCGACCGCTTCCACTTCGACGTGTTCGATTCGGATCTTCAATAGTTCTGCTACGGTGAGAGTTGGCCGGCGGCTATTCCCACTACCTGATCGATTGCTTATCGATAATCGTCATCGATCTGTTGTTGGCCGGCGATAACGCCCTAGTCATCGCGCTGGCGGTGCGCGCCCTGCCGGAACGGCAGCGGCGCATGGCGATGCTCGCCGGAGCGTGGCTGGCGGTGCTGATCCGCGTGGCGGTCACGTTCCTGGCCGCCAAGCTGCTCGAGGTGGAATACGTTCAATTCGCCGGCGGAGTGTTTGTTGTTTGGATTGCGTTGAAGGTCTTGCGGGACGCCAAGCGGCGGGAGGGCAAGGCCGCCTCTCCGGGCGAACTGTGGCGCGCCATTTTGTCGATTGTGGTGGCGGATCTTACCATGTCCACCGATAATGTGTTGGCGGTGGCCGGGGCGTCCAAAGGCAATATCTGGCTGATCTTGTTCGGCCTCGCGTTGAGCATCCCGCTGGTGGTTTCATCGAGCGCGTTTCTCGCGTTCATCATGGACAGATATCCGGTGACCATGTATGTGGGCGTGGCCATTCTCGGCCGCGTGGGCGGCGAGATGATGCTGAACGACCCGCTGGTGCGCAGGCTGCTGCATCCTTCCGACGCTTTACGCTACGGCGTGGAAGCGGCGCTGATGGCGGCGATCGTGGTCACCGGCCGCCTGCTGCGCCGGCGTTGACAATCATTTACATGCTTCGTTTCCGTTGCGGCGTCGAATGGATTGGAGGATGAAGAAGATGCTTAAGAAAATCGGACTTCCCGTAATCGCGCTGATGGGCATGCTGGCAATGGCCCCGCACCAGGCAAACGCCGCAGTAAGGGTCGGCGTCGCCATTGGAGCGCCGGCTTACGCATATCCCGCGTATCCGGTATGTCCACCGGCGCGTGTGGCTGTGGTTCGCGCACCAGTCGTGGTGGCGCGGCCGTGGGTAGGCCCCGCCATCCGATGGGATCGCCGCCACGATGTCCGCTTCCGGCGGTAGACCGCGATGTTAATCAATCGGAACCGGCGCAGAGACGGCCGTCTTCGGGCGGCCGTTTTTCTCTGTGGATAGTCCCGGGGGCTTGTCCCAGAGGCGCTTGATGCGGCGTGTGAACTGCCGCGGCTTCTCGCCGTATGTGCTCGCGCCAAGCGCGAACGCATCGGCGCGCAGTTCCTTGTGATATTTGCCGATCAGCCTGACGAACAGAGCGATCTCGGATTCGTTGCCGTAAAAACCCGGTTCAGCCATCACTTTCTCTTGCAGGACCACCAAGTTGTGATCTTCGCCCAGCCAGGTTTCCAGATCCTTCAGCCTTCTTTCGTAGGGCGGCATGGCGCCGTCCCAAACAGCCTCCAGCAGCCGGACATGATACCAATGGTCTTTCACGCGCTTGCGCCACTCGTGAAAGTTATCCGGCAGCGGGCGCTTGCGGGCGCTAGCCAGCGCTCTCCGCGCGAGGCGGAAGGCGGCTTCCAGGCCCGGCCCGATGGCCTCGAAGCCATCGGCGGCGAGCGGCCACTCGTCCACGCGCTCTGCCGACTGGCGCAGCATGCCGGCCATTCCGGTCAACAATTCCTGGACGCCTCCCAGTTTCTCGGCCTGCCGCTTGCGCGCGATCAACCCGCGGCGGATTGCGGCCAGTCCGCCGCGGCCCAGTTCGCCGTGGTACTTGTTCCGCAACGGGTCGAAGGTCTCGATCATGGCGCGGGCATCGCGGAATTGGGATAGTCGCCGGCCCAGGTCGCGGAAGAACAGGTTCTCCCGGCGATAGACTTCACCCAGTTCCGGCCGCATGAGACGCAGCACGCCGCGGATCTTCTTCACGTTCTTGCGCGCCTCGTGGATAGCTTCGTCGCGATCGGCTTCTCCTTTGCCGCTTAACTGGCGGGCAGCCGCCGCTATTTCCCCGCGGACGATACGCTTGATTCCTTCGGGAACCGGCTCTCCCAACTTCAAACGATATGCCACGATCTTCTTTCGGTCCTGTTACAGCGTACCAATTCGGCGCGGAGCGGCGTCGCTGGAGCCGGCATCCTGCTATCATCGGAATCTCCAATGTTCTCCCGGTTCCGGATTGCGGTCTTTTGCAGCGCCGCGCTGTCGCTCGCCATGCCCACCCATTGCCAGGAACGTACCCAAGCGCGATCCATGGTGATTTCCATGCACGGAATCGCCGCCACCAGCCAGACGCTCGCCTCGCAGGCCGCCGCGCAAGTGCTGGCGCGCGGCGGATCGGCCATGGATGCCGCCATTTCCGCCAATGCCATGCTCGGCCTGGTGGAGCCCATGAGCTGCGGCATCGGCGGCGACCTGTTTGTCATTTACTGGGACGCCAAGACCGGCAAGCTTACCGGCCTTAACGCCAGCGGATGGGCTCCCCGGGGTCTGACCATCGACCTACTGAAATCGCAGGGCCGCTACGCGATGCCGCAAGACGGCATTCAGTCCGTCACCGTGCCGGGTTGCGTGGATGGCTGGGAGAAGCTGCACAAGCGCTTCGGCCGGCTAGGCTGGCGCGAGTTGTTTCAACCTGCCGTCTATTACGCGGAGGAGGGCTTCCCGGTTACCGAGATCATTCAAGACACCTGGAAATCGGCGACATCCAAGCTGTGGGGCGATGAGGCGGGGCGCCAGATCTTCCTGCCGGAAGACAAAGTTCCCGCGGTGGGCCAGATCTTTCGCAACCGGCGACTGGCAGCGGCTTACAAGCTGATTGCGGCGCAGGGCGCCGCTGCTTTCTACAAGGGCGAGATCGCCCGTGCCATTTTGAAGACTTCCGCACGTCTGGGTGGCAAGCTGGCGGCCGACGATCTGACCGAGTTTGAATCCGAATGGGTCGAGCCGGTCTCCACCGAGTATCGCGGATGGAAGGTCTACGAGCTGCCTCCGAACAGCCAGGGCATCGCGGCGCTGGAGATGCTCAACATCCTGGAGACTTTCCCGCTGTTCAACTACGCGCCGTCGAGCATTGAAGACTTGCATCTGAAGATCGAGGCGCAGAAGCTGGCGTATGAGGATCTGCGCCGCTATGTGGCCGATCCGCGTTTCGCGCACATGCCCACCGCCGGGCTGATTTCAAAGGGCTATGCGCGCGAGCGCGCCGCGCTGATCCATCGCGACGAAGCCAACTGTGGGCCGGCGCCGGGCAAGCCGCCATCCACCGTGGGCGATACGGTTTATTTGTCGGTGGTGGATCGCGACGGCAATATTGCTTCCCTGATCCAGAGCGTCTATCTGAGTTTCGGGTCCGGCGTGGTGGTGGACGAATACGGGTTCCACCTGCAGAATCGCGGCGCGCTATTCGAGCTGGACGCGGAGCATCCCAACGCGCTCCAGCCGCGCAAACGGCCGTTGCACACCATCATCCCGGCGTTCATGGAGAAGGACAACATTCACATCGGGTTTGGCATCATGGGCGGCTACAACCAGGCGCAGGCGCACGCGCAATTCGTTTCCAACCTGGTGGATCACAACATGAACATCCAGGCGGCGCTGGAGGCTCCCCGCTTCACCAAACTGACTTTTGGCGGGTGCGACGTGATGATCGAGAACCGCGTGCCGGCGGGCGTGCGCGAGGCGCTGGCGGGGCGCGGGCACAATCTCGAAGTGCTGGCGGATTTTTCGGGGTGGATGGGCGGCGGCCAGGTGGTCCTGCACGATTCGGATACGGGAGTGAATTACGGCGCGTCGTCGCCCAGGAAGGATGGCGCGGCGGTGCCGGAGGCGCCTGCATATTTCGGCGTGCGGGGGCATTAATCGATATTGCTAAAATAATGCTGTGGGCAATATCGAGTTGGCCTGGGACCGGCGCAAGGCCCAATCTAATCTCGTAAAGCATGGCGTCTCGTTCGAGGAAGCGCAAACCGTTTTTCTCGACGAGTGCGGCCGCTTGATAGACGATCCGGATCACTCGGAGGACGAAGATCGGTTCTTGCTTTTGGGCTACAGCTTTCGGGCGCGTTGTTTGATCGTCACGCATTGCTACGGACTAGGCGATTCCGTGATCCGATTGATCTCGGCCAGGCGTGCGACAACCCAGGAAGAAGAAGTGTATTGGAGACTCAGATGAGAAAAGAATACGATTTTAGCCAATCCCGCAAGAATCCCTATGCCAAGCGACTCAAGCGTCAGATCACTATCCGCCTCGACACCATGGCTGTCGAATACTTCAGGAATCTGGCGGCCGAACTGGGGATGCCCTACCAGAACCTGATCAACTTGTTCTTGCGTGACTGCGCCACGCAGAAGCGGCGACCCACAATCCAATGGCCGGAGGATGCGGCGCGGCCAGTTGGGAGATGAAATCGCCGGCTCTGGTGCCGTGACAGGTGTGCCACGTCATTAGCCCCATCACGGGGCGCTGACCGGGACGCAGCGGAACACAACGATCTTACCGGAGGTCGTGGTAACGGTCTGCCGATAGACGGAACCAACTGCCGTGAAAGTCGTGACGTGGGCTGCGAGACCTGCATTGGCGTTGAAATTCTCCACAGGAACGGCAAGTGCAGCCGCCGATCCAACGCCCTCCACCGAAGAGAATTCGTACTCGTACAGGTTGTATGCAACGCCGGGCGTAAGGCTACTCACGGTGACCTGCAGGACGAAATTCGTCATCCATGCGGTCGGCGGTGTGTTGGTGCAGCTCTGCCCCCAGACACTGGTCCCAATCATCGGGTTTTCGTAGTCGTAGCCGGCCACAGGATCGAGGGGATTCATCGATCCTTCAGTGACGGTCGGCCCCACGATAGTGAGCCCAACTGGGAGCGTCTCGGCAGCCGGATCTTGGGGGCCGGCGACGGAGAAGCCGTAATTATGAGGCCCGGCGATGGGCACGGTGTCATAGCCGGAGCCGCCTGTGTACGTGTGGATAGTCCGGTCTCCCGGAATAACAATGGAGTAGGCCTGCGCAGCCGGGAGGTTGGCTCCGGCGCGCGTATTTGCCAGCGATGCAAAAGTATAGCCAAACACGAAGGGCGTACAGCCGGTCGAATCGGTACCCGCGCCAGGCGGGACAGCCGGGTTGGAGGTAAAGGTGCTGCCCGAAAGAGTGTAGACGCCGTGATCGTCGAAGAACACGACATCGTCGGGATAGTAGGAAGGGTCCGCGGGAGAGTGATTGGTGCCGATCTTGACCACCGCTACTTCGTGATCGTACTGGGGGTCCGATCCGCCGTTAAGCAAGACCGCCATGGTCACTTGATGGCCGGCGATAACCTCCTGTTTCACCCAGGACATGTAGTCTTCATATCCGGCCATCCCGGGCGTCTGCGCCGGGTAGTCGTAGGTGGTGGCGGCCAGCCGCGAATTGGCGAGACACTGCGCGGCATTGGCGTAGATGTTTGGCCCGCTGACGCCAGTTCCCGGATCCTCGATGAGCAGTTGGGCGTTGTAATCGACCTGGCCGCGGTGGGCGGCGCAGGCGCCACTTGGCCCCGATTGGGACAAACCCGTGCCACAGATCAGGCGGGCATTGAACTGCGACATCCATTGCCCGTTGTTGAGTCCGGCCTGCATCATGGAAACTTCGCCGCAATAGCCGTCGTTGTTTTCCCATTGATAAAACGGTTGCAGGGGTTGGCGCGGGTAGATGTAGGAACTGGTGGACGGGGGCGAGGCGCCGTCCACGAGCTTCTGTCCACAGCCCGGTTCCGCCGCTCGGGCAAGCGCGGCAGCCGCCAAGAATCCGGCGAAACCGAACACCAGGGCTAGGGAATGAGTCGCGATCTTCTTGATAGCGGGCATGTTTCGGCCATTATAGAGGATTTCCGTGAGTTCCCCGGGCGCGATCGGAAAAAAAACCGGCACAAGTATGAAACGTTTTGGCCGCTCACGTCACTACCTAATGTGGACGCTTGTTGCGAGCTGCGCTCCCTCAAGCATGCAATGGTTCCTCCCCACTCCGTAGCTGCCTCGGATACACGCAGCTCGCAGCGTTCACATGTGTTTCCGGCCGCCCCGCCGCGTAGGTCTGCTAACATAAATCTAAGTTGACTGAAACAGTTCCAGACGTACTGGCCCGTATTGTCGCTCACAAGCGGCAGCGCTCATCGCCCACGGGCAGTGTGCTGAAACAGTGGGAGGATCAGGCGGAAACGGCTCGCGCCGGGCGGCGCGATTTTCGGCGGGCGCTGGCCGTGCGGGCCCCAGCCATCATCGCCGAGATAAAGAAAGCCTCTCCCAGTAAGGGATTGCTCGCACCGGATTTCGACCCCGTGCGCTTGGCCCGGCAGTACGAGGCGGGCGGAGCAGCGGCGCTTTCCGTACTGACCGATGAGGCATTTTTTCAGGGCAGCATGACGGATCTGGCGGCGGCGCGCGGCGTCTGCCGATTGCCGGTGCTACGGAAGGATTTCACGCTCGATGACAATCATATTACAGAAGCGGCGGCGGGCGGCGCGGACGCTATTCTGCTGATTGCGGCGATCCTGAATGCCGGCGAGATCCGCAGGTTGGCGGCGCTGGCTGCAGGTTACGGAATGGCGGCGCTGGTCGAGGTACACGACGAACGGGAGCTGGCGAAGGCTTTGGATTCCGGCGCGGGAATCATTGGGGTCAACAATCGGGACTTGACGACCTTCGAGGTGACGCTCGAAACCTCGCTGCGCTTGGCGCCGCTTATCCCGTCCGGAGTGTTAATGGTGAGCGAAAGCGGTATACGCTCCGCGCGGGATATCGACCGGCTGCGCGAGGCCGGCTATCAAGCTTTCCTGGTGGGCGAGCACCTGATGAAGTCGGCGGACCCGGCAGAGGCTTTGCAGGCTTTGCTTGCCCCTGCTTCACGATGGTAACCAGATGATGGTAAAGATTTGCGGTATTACCAATCGCGAGGATGCGCTGGCGGCCATTGACGGAGGAGCGGCGGCGTTGGGTTTCAATTTCTACACGGCTAGCCCGCGTTACATCGCGCCGGACGAAGCGGCGGCCATCGCGGCGCGTTTGCCGGCGGGCGTTTGGAAGGTCGGCGTCTTTGTGGATGAATCCCGGGAGGCCGTCCTGCGGATCGCGGGGCAAGTGGGCTTGGATGTCGCCCAGTTGCACGGCAGCGAGTGGCCGGAGCAGTATCCGCAGGGGATTCGCGTGTGGAAGGCGATTCGTGTGCGAGATGGGCAGGCGCCGGCGACAATGCCCGGCGGCGCGGCAGAGGCTGTGCTGCTGGATGGTCCGGCATCCGGGCAGGTCTTCGATTGGGCGCGCGTCCCGCACGGGATCGCGAAGTTGATCCTGGCCGGCGGACTGGATGCCGGCAATGTGCGGCAGGCGATCGAACAAGCGCATCCATGGGGCGTGGATGCCTGTTCGAAAATCGAAAGCTCGCCGGGACGCAAGGATCGTTTCAAGATGGCGGCTTTCTTGAAAGCCGCACTGGCGGCATCCCAATGATGACAGCCCAACCAGACGCCGGCGGGCACTTCGGGCCATACGGCGGCCGTTTTGTGCCGGAAGTATTGATGGCGCCGCTCGAAGAATTAGAGAAAGCGTACCTGGAAGCGCGCGTCGATCCGGCGTTCCAGGCTGAATTGGGCGATCTGCTGCGGAATTACGCTGGCCGCCCGACGCCGCTGTACCTGGCGCGGCGGCTGACGGAGCATTTGGGCGGCGCGCGGATCTACCTGAAGCGCGAAGACCTATTGCATACCGGCGCGCACAAGATCAACAACACGCTGGGGCAGGGGCTTTTGGCGCGGCGGATGGGCAAGCGGCGCATCATCGCGGAAACCGGCGCGGGGCAGCACGGGGTGGCTACGGCGACGGTTTGCGCGCGGCTGGGTCTCGATTGCGTGGTCTACATGGGCGAGGAGGACATGCGCCGGCAGCGGCTGAACGTCTTCCGTATGCGTTTGCTGGGGGCGCAGGTGGTCCCGGTGACCACCGGCAGCCGCACGCTGAAGGACGCCATCAACGAAGCCTTGCGCGACTGGGTGACCAACGTCGGCAGCACTTACTATCTGCTGGGGTCGGCGCTGGGACCGCACCCGTATCCGCTAATGGTGCGCGATTTTCAGAAGGTGATCGGCGAGGAGGCTCGGCGCCAGATCATGGAAAGCGAGAAGCGCCTGCCCGACGCGGTCTTCGCCTGCGTGGGCGGGGGCAGCAATGCCATCGGCATTTTCCATGCGTTTGTGCCGGATGAAGCCGTGCGGCTGATTGGAGTGGAAGCCGGCGGGCGGGGATCGAATCTGGGCGAGCATGCGGCGCGTTTTCGGGGCGGGGCGCCAGGAGTGCTGCATGGTGCGCGCAGCTATCTACTGCAGGACGAGGACGGGCAGGTCTCTTTGACGCACTCGGTTTCGGCGGGCCTGGACTACGCGCTGATCGGCCCCGAGCACGCCTGGCTGCACGACCGCAATCGCGCGGAGTATGTGGCCGCCAGCGACGAAGAAGCGTTGGATGCGGCCCGCCTGCTGTGCCATATTGAAGGTCTGATTCCGGCGCTCGAATCGGCGCATGCGGTGGCGGAAGCGATGCGTCGCGCGCCGGCCGCACGCCACCAGGTCTACATCGTGAACATGTCCGGGCGCGGGGATAAGGACATCGATATTTACCGGGAAAACTTGAAGGAATTGGATGGGGACTAAGGCGGCAAGCAGCGGGGTCTGGAGACCCCGCGCAGGTCTGGAGGCCCGCCCCACAACATGACCACCCGCATTGCCCTCCTGTTCGAAAACCTGAAGCGGCACGGACGCAAGGGACTGATTGCGTATCTCACCGCCGGAGACCCTTCACCGCAGCGCACCCCGGCGCTGGTGGAAGCGCTGGAGCGTGGCGGAGCGGACTTGATCGAGTTGGGCGTACCGTTTTCGGACCCGATCGCGGATGGTCCTGTAATCCAACGCGCGGGACAACGGGCATTGGCGGCCGGCACGACGCTACGCAAGGTGCTGGAGATCGCGGCGGAGATCCGGCGGCGGTCCGAGATTCCCCTGCTGCTGTTCACGTATCTGAACCCGGTGATGCGTTATGGTGTGGATGCGCTGGCGCGAGACGCCGCGGCCCGCGGTATCGATGGCTGCCTGCTGACGGATGCCAGCGTGGAGGAGGCAGGCGATTATGTGGACGCCATGCGCCGCCACAATCTGGATACGGTGTTCCTAGCCGCGCCCACCAGCACCGAGCGACGCCTGCGGCTGGTGGCGCAATACTCCACCGGTTTCGTCTATTTGGTTTCGCGGACGGGAGTGACTGGCGCGCGCGAGTCGCTCTCGGACGCCGTCGCGCCATTGGTGGCCGCGGTGCGGGCGGTGACGGATCTGCCGCTGGCGGTAGGATTCGGTATCTCGCGGCCGGAGCATGTGGCGGAAGCGGGACGGCAGGTGGAAGCTGTCGTGGTGGGCAGCGCCATAGTCGATCTGATCGACCGCGAACGGGACAATACATCGCTCGATATCCAATTGGAATCTTTCGTGCGCGAGCTGAAACACGGTTTCGAACTGCGCGCCGCGGAGGCTCGGTGACCCGCGAACAAGCGCTCCAGGCGCTCGAGGAGTATCGTGTGACGATCGACGCGTTGGATCTGCGCCTGCTGGAATTGTTGAACGATCGCACGCGCGTGGTGGAGCAGATTGGCCGCGTCAAGCGCGCTGCCGAACTGCCCATCTACGAACCGCGCCGCGAAGAGCAGGTTTTTGAAAATATAACGACGCATAACGGCGG
>DATNMW010000182.1:0-9350 GCA_035602155.1 Bryobacteraceae bacterium
ATATTACGGAACGGATAATGTTTGTAACGTGCGGGAAGGCGCCGGACTAGCCTGCTACTTCTTGCCGTAAACCGTCGTCGAAGGGTTGAAGTTCCGCCAGTCGAACCAGTAGTCCTTGATCGCTTCAACCGGTTCGAGGCAGAACCCTTTGCTTCTCCCGGAGAGCGCACAGCCTTGAAAATTCCACTCACCGCCGGTCGCCGCATCCATCAGCAGCGCCCCCGGCGTGCCCGGCTGGTTTGCCGGCATGCGGTAGAAATCGGGCGCGCCCTGAACGCCTGGAATGCGGTCGCGGAAGGCGCGCACGGATTGTCCGTCCGCTCCCACCACCAGCAGCACCGGCTCCGCCCCTACGCGATCCTGCACCAGCTTTTCCCGAATCACCTGGTCGTATGGAAACGCGCGACTGGCGCCGAACGCCTGAATTCCCAGCATCACATCGCGGCCCTTCAGGCCGTGCTCGTGGAAGTCGATCACAGTGGGTGCGCGCTGCATCCGGACGTCCCAATCCTTTAGCGCGTATCCGGAACGGTATGGCGCGGCATCCTGCAGCACCGTTCCCTGCGGCTCTTCTGATTGCCACGTGCCGAAGTTCAGCTCGTCCGAGTGAACGAACGGCAACTGACTCCCCTTCAGCGGACCCGACACGGCCTTGCCGCTGATCTGCTGCCAGTAAGAGCCGGTCTGCTCGTCGCGCATCAGGAAGTTCTGGTTATTGATGCCGGCCAGATGGAATGTCAGCCGAAGCCCCGCTACATCTCTGCCCCACACCAGACCGGTGTGACAGAGCGTTCAATAGGTCGCTACGATCGCAACCTTATCCAGCAAGTCGTTGATTACGTGATGGTACGAGATGTTGCGGACGGGGTACGCGCGCGCGGCGCCGCCAATCTTTACCGCAATCACCTTCTCGTCTTTATCGAGCTTCATCCCGGACGCGGCCGCAAACGATGGACGGTCGTCTGGATGGAACATCAGCTCGTAAATGTTCACGCGCGCCAAGGCCGCCAGGACGCACACGAAAGCAGCCCCGGCTGTAGCGAATGCCCTCCGCCACCTGCGAGGCTGCGCGCGCCAGTAGAAAACCAGCGCGGCCAGTGCGGCGGCCACGGAGATCAGAGTGGCGGCGGATCGAAACTGCATCACCACCAAGGCGATCGCCAATTCCCGCGCGCCCTGCGCCCGAAACGGCCAGATCACGTAGAACGGATACACCACGCAGACTAACGACAGCGCCACGCAGCTTAACATTACGGCGACGGATCTCCGCCGGGATCGTTGCAGTTCGCCGGTCATATTCGCCATCTTCCCCGTCTACCCATTAGAACAGGAATTTCAGCGCCAGTTGGAACAGGCGCGGCGGGCCCGATTGCAGAATCTGCCCGAAGGCGGGCGACTCCAGGTCGTTCTCCGGCAGGCCGAAGTTCGGATGGTTCAGGGTGTTGAAGCACTCCGCCCGGAACTGCATGCGCTTCGACTCATCGATCCGGAAGTCCTTGAACAGCGATAGATCCACATCCTCGATGGCCGGACCGCGCACCACATTGCGGCCTTCGTTGCCGAACTGACCCGCTTGCGTAACCGGATTAAGCTGTTGGAACGCCGACCGGCTCACCCAGTCGCTGGGTGTGTGCGGTCCAAGATTCGGGTTGGAAATCAGGTCCGGCCGGCTCGAATAGAAACCCGTGATCTCGGGCGCGCTCCCTTGCAGCGATACGTTGGCGCTGTCGTAGACGGTGAAAGGCGTGCCCGAGGAAATGCTGGCAATGGTATTCAACTGCCATCCGTTTACAACGAAGGCCGCCGCGCGCGAGGCTTCCCGCCAGATGGGCAGCCGGTAGCTTCCACTGAACAGGAAACGATTCTTCGCGTCAAACAGGGAAGGCCCGTGCTCCGCCCGCAGGTCGAATGGGTTCTGCGCCAGATCGTTCTCGCCCGCCACCAGGGTCGGCGCCGACCCGGCTACATTCAGCGACGAAATATAGTCCAGGCTCTTCGAGAACCAGTAAGACGCCAGGAAACTCAGGTTGCGCGTGAACTGCCGGGAGAACGCTACCTGCAGCGCATGGTAGGTCGAACTGGAGTCGTCCGCGATCAGGCCGACTGACCCATACTGGCAAACGCCGGCCGAGTTGCAGTCGGCGTATTCGCGCCGTTGCTCCGTGTTCTCGGCCGTGGCGCCTGGACCGTAAATGGATGGGTTCGCCTCAATGAACCGAGGCAGGTGAGTGCCTTTATTGCCGACGTAGCGCACATCCAACAGATAGTCCTTCGCGATCACCCGCTGGATCGATAAGTTCCAGTTTTGAGAATAAGGCGGCAACATGCCTTGTTGCACGGTCAGAATGGTCGCCGGTTGCACGAATTGTTGATTCACAAACGGTGGAACAGTGCTGCCATAGGGATTCGCGAGATTGAATCCGGGCCCGGCCATTTGATAAGCCTCGGTCCATGGCAGGGCGCTCACGGCCGCCTGCAGCGGGCCGCCTACGCCGTTGGTGAAACCGTCGTAGAAGATGCCGTAGCCCGCGCGAACGGTCATTTTGCCGGTCCCTAACGGATCCCACGCCAAGCCCACGCGCGGCATAAACTCGTGATAGTCGACCGCGGCGATGCCCGGCGGCACGCCCTTGTCGCCGGGAAAGAGCAATCCGGGAGGCGCGCTGGGCATCACCGTAGACTGTTCACCCGGCGCCCATTCGTTCATCCGGTTGCGTATGTCGGTATACGGTGTATTGACTTCGTAACGCAGGCCGTAGGTCAAGGTCAGGCGCGGAGAGATGCGGAATTCATCCTGCGCATAACCCGCAGCGATCCACTTGCGCAGGCCGCGGTTGAAGTCGCCGCCGCCCTGGAAGAACTGCACCGATTGCCCCAGCAGCAGACTCGCAAAGGAGTCGCTGGCGGGAAACGGGGCGAACACAAAGAATCCGTTGGTGGCGATTCCCAACAAAACGTCGATCTGCTGGCGGTCCAGGTCCGCGCCGAGTTTCAGGTTATGCCTGCCGCGCGTCATGGCGATCGAATACGATCCTTGGTAGTCGTTCTGATAAGTGTTCTGCGGTCCGGTAATCGGATTACCGACGTCCGCATAGCCGCTCACAATCAAGAAAGGAACACCGGCGTTAGTGCCGAGCGTGGGCTGGTAACTGAAACCCAGGCTGCTGCCGGGTGTGTGATTCTGCGCGTCCTCGTAGATGAATGCATTGCGAAAGAATGCCAGGCGCACGGTCTGGACGGTATTGGGAGAGATCACGTGAACATGCGAAACGGTGAACGAATTCGTGGTGATAGCGTCGGTGACGGGAAATCCGGGAACATTCGATCCGTTGATGGGCAGCGGATCGAGGAGATTTTGCCCGGCGGCGGCATACCGCATGAAGATCTGGTCGTTGTTCGCGAAGTAGTGATCGAACCGGAAACCGCCCTGGTTGTAGTTGTCGCTTTCTATCTGCGTACCCTCATAGAGCCCAGGCGAGACATTGCCGAGTGGGTACAGATTCCCGGCGGCCAACCCGATGGGACTGAGCAGGGAGGCTGGAATCTTGTTGCCTGGAAACGGCTGGCCGGTGAATTCGTTGATCAGCGGCGTAGGCAGACCTGTGCTTGGGTCTGTCAGACCCGAGAAGTCTCCGGTTCGCTCGGCGGCGGTGGGTACCACGGCCGCCTGACTCTCACCCTGGTAGTCGCGCTGGCCTTCGAAATACACGAAAAAGAAATCCTTGTTGCGCCGTATGGGGCCGCCAAGGGTAGCCCCAAACTGATTCAGGTGCAGCGGCTCGACCGTCGCGGCAAAGAAGTTGCGCGCATCGAACGCATTGTTCCGCAGAAATTCATAGAGGTCGCCATGGAAGCTATTGCCGCCTGACTTAGTGACGACAGAGGTGGTCGCGCCGCTGGTCTCGCCATACTCGGCGGGCGCGTTCAACGAAAGGATGCGGAATTCGCTCACCGCGTCCACGGGCGTGTGCAGCGCAAAGCCTCCGTTCACGCTATCCACGTTGGTGACGCCGTCCAACAGGTAGTTGTTCGATTCGGGCCTCTGTCCGTTTACGGCGAATGCCTGCCCGCTGCGCAGAATGCCGCCGGCTTCGGAAAGTCCCGCGGTCATGGGCGCCACACCGGGCTGCAAGAGGCCGAGTTGCATCAGATCGCGGCCGTTCAAAGGCAGGTCCGTGGCTTCGCGTTCCGAAACTACATTCCCCAGCGCCGAACTGGTGTCGACGGTTGCCGTCTGCGCCTGCACTTCGACCTTGCTGTGACTGGCGGCTATTTCCAACTGCACCGGATAATTCACTACACGGCCCACATCGATTCGGATCGCCGGCGCGGAGTAAGCCACAAAGTTTGCGGCCGTGACAGTCAATGCATAGTCGCCCACCGGCAGGTTGGAGAAGCGGAACGTTCCCTGCCGCGAAGTGACTACTGCCTGCCGCAATCCGGTCTGAACATTCTGCACGGCTACCTGCGCGCCGCTCACCACGGCGGAGGATGGATCGGCCACCTGGCCCTCCAGTATGCCGATCGGATCCTGCGCTTGCAGAACTCCGCATAGGCACACGGATAGCAATGTCAACACACGCATAGATTGGTAACCCCTCCCTCTAAATAGATATGTAGTGAGTCTATGAACTGGCGGGCAACCTGTCAATAATGAAAAGCAATTAAGCCGGAATCACTACGCTTTGCCGGTCAAAAGAGCGAGTCGCAGGTAAATCGCGCCTGGAGTTGCGTCCGGCTTATACGGGCCGGTCTGCTCGAACCCCAATCGCGCGTACATCGCCAAGGCGCGCCGCATGACGGGCATGGTATCGCCATCATTTCACGATAGCCCGCCCTGCGCGCTTCGTCGATGACCCACTGGAGCAGGGCGAGGCCAAGGCCCCGAGCGCGGAACTGGGGCCGCACGTAGAGCCGTTTGGCTTCCGCACGCGCGTGGTCCAGAGGACGGAGCGCGATACAACCCGCGGGCTCGCCGCTCTCGAATGCCAGCGCCAGGCGGCCGGCCGGTGGCGCGTAATAGCCGGGCAGTCCGGCCACTTCGGCCGCGAAATTCTGAAAGCAGGGCGTGAAGCCGAACGACCGCCAGTACTCTTCGAAAAGCTGCCGCACCATCGCCAGGTGTTCGGGAGTGGCTGCGGCAACGATCTGCATCAAGACCATGCAACCTCAGTGCGTCATCGAATAGACCACGTAGTTCACACCAATGCGAATGCCCAGCGCAGAATACTTCTCGGGATAGCGCGGATCGTCCGCCCATTCCCACGAGTCTCCAATATCGGAATTATAGGAGATAGCCACCATCACGCGGTCGTGATCGTCGTAGATACCGCGCCAGTGCGGAATCTCCCCGCCGTTCCGGTTAGTGGCGCCGCGCGCCAACGCCCACTCGCCCGGTATCTGGTACCGCTCGTCCAGATCGTAAATGGTATGGAAGATGGCGTCGCCGCTATCGATTTCCACGATCCTCCGGTCGGGAAACACGCGCTGCATGCTCTCCTCGAAACGGTCCCATTCCTCGGGCTCGCGCGGGCTGCCCCAGAAATCGTCCAGCATCAGGAATCCGCCGCGCAGCAGAAACTCGCGCAATTTCAAGGCCTGCGCGTCGGTCAGCTTCCAATCGCCCATCTCGCCGGCGCATAGCCACGGCCAATTGTACACATCGTCCCCGTCGTCCAGATTCACCGGCTGTTCCACCGAGCGCGCCGAAATGCGCGTCAGGCGCCGGATAGCCTGCGCGAAGTGGCGGTCCGCCCGCGGATAATCCTGCGTCCAGCTTGTGCCCCCTTGCCGCCAATCGGCGATGCCGCCAAACCGGCGCGACCAGCGGCCGAAGCGCGCGTTGGGATGTACCGGATACATCAGCCGGCCGAAGATCCATTCCGCGTTTTGCCGCCAGTCTTCCGGCAGCGACACGTCGTCGTATGGCTCCAGGCTGGGATACACGCGGAAGGGCCGCTGGAATGCGCATAGAGCCGTGAGCAGCAAAACGCCGGACCAGCACGATTTGGAAAGAGTCATGCGGCCGCCTCAATTCAACCCGTGCGCCACATACAAGTCCGATTGGGCAGTCACATAGTTATAGGCGTATGCCTGCCCATCCGGAGTAACATGCAGGTCGTGTATTTCGAGCACCGGCTGGGACGGATGTATCGTCTTCCACGCCGATCGCTTCCCGCTGGCAATCTCCACTATCGAAATGGGGATACTGTCCGAGCCTTCCTCGTCGGGCACCACGTACACGGATCGGCTGTCCTGCCGCCATCCAATGATGGCTTCGCCCGGCCCGACCCCGTGGACCTCCTGCGCGGATCCGCCGTCCACAGCATAGACCCGCCATCCGCCCTGCACCAGGGGGATCAAAGCACGCTTACGGTCCGGCGACACATAGTAAGCAAAGGCGTCCGCCACGCCTTCCGCGCAAAGCGGCTGCGCGGTTCCGCGGCTCGCGTCCCACACAAAACACTGCCACTTTTTTCCGGCCAAGTGCCCGAACACAAGGTACCGCCGGCCGCCTTCCAGCCAGCCATACACGATGCCCCCATCCAGGCCCGGCACCTTGTTCTCGGACTCTTCTCCCGGACCGGTGGGCGACAACACGAAGCGCCGCGAACCATCCGCGTTCAAGGCGTAGCCGGAAATCCAGTTTCCATCGGGCGACAACCTGTAGGCATGCCCGTCGGCCGCCCGAATGGCCGGCGACCCGTCTGTTTTTCGCAGATAGACGCTGCCCTGTTCGCCGCCGCTCTCGCCAGTGATGTTGGCCGCGATGACGCGTCCGTCATCGGAGATTCCCGCCACCTTGCCCGAATCCAGGCAAGAAAGGTCGCGTTCGGCGCCGCCTCCCGGTGCCTTACCCATAATCCCGAGTTGCAGAGAGCCGCTGCTCAACAGCAGATCGCCAGTGCGCGCAATATCGTAGAGCTTCACCTGGGTTGGCAGCCGCAAGGCCACCCGCCGCCTCCCCTTGAGATCACCGCATAGACGGTGCCCGGCTCGCTCGGGTCGAACGACCGAAACCAGACTTCGGTGCTGCTCGGATTCCAGGATAGCGAGGCTGTTTCGCCGGTGGTATTCTGTCCGGAAACAGCACCCAGCCAGGTCTTCCTGCCCGCCCGAAAAGGAAGCGCCGACCAGTGTCCCCGTCGAATAATCGCCGAAGGGCGGTACGATCAGCGCCAGATCCTGTTGCGTTGAGATCGCCATCAACTGGCTGCCGGCCGGCATCGACAGATCCCGCGACTCCGGAGTTCCCCGCACGGCGAGATAGATACGGGATGGGCCGCCCTCCCAAGCCGCCTGATAAACAGCGTTGCGGCCGTCGGAGGTGAATCGCGCGGCAACCACGAATCCTTTGCGAAAGGTGATTCGCTGGAACTGGGGGATAAGGCGATGGACGGTGCGGTCCCGTACCACAAAGCCGATCGCGAGCAGCGCCAGCCCCGCGGCCATCGCCGTTACACCCCAAACCCACCGTGTGCGGACCGCGCGGGGGGCCGTGGCCGCCGCCTGCATGCCGGCGATGGCGGCTCCGGCGATGGACCGCAACGCGAACGCCAGATCCGCCGCCGATTGAAACCGCTGCTCCCGCCTCTTCTCCAGACAACGGCGCACGATGGCCGTCAGCGCCGGCGCCAGTTTGTCGTGCTCGCCCTCGAACTCCGGCGGGTCGAGGTGCAAGATGGAATGCATTGTTTCGACGCCCGTGCCGGCCTGGAAGGCGCGTTTGCCCGCCAGCATCTCGTACAGTACACAACCGAAGCTGAAGATGTCGGAGCGCGCGTCCGCGGGCTCGCCGCGTACCTGCTCCGGCGACATAT
This sequence comes from Bryobacteraceae bacterium, assembly GCA_035602155.1. GTDB lineage: Bacteria > Acidobacteriota > Terriglobia > Bryobacterales > Bryobacteraceae > Bog-159. The sequence continues at coordinate 7,821 of DATNMW010000182.1, forward strand.
ATCCTACCGTGCCCATCACCGTGCCCGGCTCGGAAACGCCCAACGCGATGGTTGCGGATTTGTCGCCGGCGGCTGGGCCGTTCTGCTTGGCTAATCCGAAGTCCAGCAGTTTCACCTGGCCGGTACGGGTGACCATGACGTTTTCGGGCTTAAGGTCCCGGTGAACGATTCCCAGAGCGTGCGCGGCGGCCATGCCGTCGGCCATCTGACTGGCGATCTCCACCGCCCGGCGCGCCGGCAGCGGACCTCGATCAAGCACTGCCCGCAGCGTCGCGCCCTCCACCAGTTCGGAGACGATGTACGCCCGTCCGCCATCTTCTCCGACGTCGTAAATAGCCATGACATTCGGATGGTTGAGCGCGCCCAGCGCGCGGGCCTCCTGTTCGAATCGCGCCCGCCGGCCGGGATCGCCAGCCACTTCCTGCGGCAGAATCTTCAAGGCGACCAAGCGCTGCAGCCGGCGGTCTCGCGCACGCCACACCTCGCCCATGCCGCCCTCGCCCAGCTTGTCGAGAATTTCGTAGTTGCCCAGTACGTTTCCGGCCACTTCTTAGAACTATAGCGCGGGCCAAGCTGGCGCGCATGCAAGGCGCGTGGGCCGTGTCCCGTTTTGGCCGAAAGTTACGCTTTTGTATCTTGAGGGTCGTTCCCGATGGCCGCGGCCATTACGCGGATGTCAATTCCGAAAGAGAAAAGGGGAAAAATGTTAGAAAACAGCACGTACGCCACTTCAATCGCGCACCATCTGCTCACATGGGTGCACGAGTTACGTAACAGCAGAATATCGGCCTGCATGGCAGTACTGGGCAATATGTATATGTTCGGGGTGACACCGGCCGTAGCGGCCGTTCACCCGTTCATCTCCTCGGCAACGACGAATCTCTCGATCGCCGAACCTACGATCACGATCACGGGCGGATACTTCGGATCGATTACTCCCGGCGTCACCCTGGATGGCGCGACGCTGGTAGTCACAACCTATACGCAAACCGCGGTGACCGCCTTGCTTCCGGCGAATATCAAACCGGGGTCGTATCAATTGGTGCTGACCAATTTCGTCCTGGAACTGCAGGCGGCCCTCGACGTAACGATCGGAGCTGTCGGTCCCGAGGGCCCTGCCGGTCCGGCGGGCGCAGCCGGACCTGCGGGTCCAGCGGGGCCTGCGGGCGCTACCGGACCACAGGGTTCTTCCGGACCCGCGGGACCACAGGGCGCGATCGGCGCAAATGGCCCAATGGGACCTGGCGGTCCAACCGGGCCGCAAGGACCCCAAGGCGCCGCCGGACCGACGGGCGCAACTGGCCCGCAAGGTCTGACCTGGCAAGGCGCCTGGAACATTTCCGCGACTTATGCTCTGAACGATGCGGTGGGCTATAACGGTTCGAGCTACATCAGCCTGATTGCCAATAACACTTCCAACGAGCCTGACTCAGTCCCAACGGCCTGGAGCTTGGTCGCCAACGCCGGCGCTACCGGTGCAGCAGGGCCGGCGGGCGCAACCGGCCCGCAAGGGCCTGCCGGGGCTGTGGG
>DATNMW010000183.1:0-12232 GCA_035602155.1 Bryobacteraceae bacterium
CATCGTGCCGTTATAGCCGATGTACGAAAAGGCATAGCTGCCGCCGGCCGGATCGTAAACGAGCATCGCATCGGTGCCGAGAGAGCGCTGACGACCGAAGGTCAGCGTGCCGTAATGCGCGGACGATATACCGGCATAAAACTCGTCATTGAAGGGTTGCCCTGCGCGCGCGCCGTCGATGGCTATCGAATAGCTGCTCCTGGGAAGGCCGTTGTTGCCGATGTCGGTGCCTGAAGCGTTGGCGAGTTGGCCCGACTGCGGATTGATGCCGCTTGAAGCGTTGAACACCACGAACCAGCCGGGCAGAAACTCTTCCTTGCCCCGGATGCCCAGACCCGTCTGCTGCAGGTTGTTTGGTGCGACGAGGAACCGATGTTGATAGCCGTTTCGGTTCACCAGGGATTCGCCTTCATAGTTAACGGCGTTTTCCGGTAAGCCGTGGCTGACCCAGCCGACGCCGACGTCATAGGCGCCGTACAGCGTGATGCCGTGCCAGGTCAGCGTGCAATCGGTGGTGGCGAACTCGTGGCCGCTGGCGCAGGCGTCGGGGGTGCTCGGGTGCATCTTGATGTCGACCGTGGCGTCCTGGCCAACCGCCAAACCGATTCCCGTGCGCGTTTCGTCGGCGAACCCTTGTTTTGCCGCTCGAATGTCGAAATGCCCCGGAGGCAGTCCGGCAGCCTGAAAGTGCCCTCCGCCCTCGGTTGTGATCGTGCGGGTTGCACCTGTGTCGAGGTTCTTGATTGTCACCGCGACATTTGGAAGGGCTGCGCCGGTTTGGTCCGTCACCATGCCGGAAAGGTTCGCTCCGGTTTGGGCCCACGCTGGGAACGCCCCCATCGCGAGCCACAAAATCAGCAGGAAGGTTTGGGCCAGCGGCAGTGAGGCAGACGTTGGAACGTAGCCGGCGCGCGTCGAAGTTTTCCATCGCCGCCCGTACTGGAAGAGGATCTGCGAGCGGCCAGTGCGTTTCACGATGGATCGCCTTTCCCGAGAATCCGTCTCGACGAGGTTGATACATAGGCCCAACGTAGCTTGCGAGAGATCGTCATGTTGTCTTCTTAAAAGTTGAGTGTCTTTTAAAAGATACTACCGCATTCCGGGACGATTAGGCAAACGATATACTCGGGGTTGTGCGTCCTCAATCGCCAGATCGCCGCGGGATCGGCGGTCTCCCGGTATCGCCGTTCAAGATTCCGCAAAGAGATGGAGAGGATTGACGGTTACGACGGGCTCTTCATTGCGCGGAGCGCGCTAGTGTCGATGGCACGGCACGTTGCCGATGTGCATCCCGGATTCAAAATGGAACTCAATCCACCAACGCGTCGTATGCCATCCTCTTGAACTGCCCGGCTGCCACGACCTCGCCGCTGGGTAGCACATTGACCAAGAAGACGCCGACCATGTGTTCCTTGGGATCGATCCAAAAGCTGGTTCCCGCCGCGCCTCCCCAATTGTATTCGCCCTCCGAGCCGACATTCGGCGACTTGCCAGGGCCCAGATTCACGGCGAACGTCAAGCCGAAACCGTAGCCTTCTCCCGGCATGCCGCCGGTGCGTGCGAGCGTGCCGAGATGGTCGCTGCGCATAAGTTCGACCGACTTGCGGCCGAGGATGCGCACGCCTTCCAGTTCGCCGCCGTTTAGCAACATGGTGACAAATCGCGCATAATCGTCGAGAGTCGATACCGAACCCGCTCCGCCTAGCAGCAGTGTCGGCTTCCGCTTGAAGTTCTCTTGCGCGGGGGACGTGGAAGGTTCGATGCCGCCGCCCTTTTTAGGCATATAGAGGACCGCCAGACGATTCCATTTTTCTTCCGGCACAAAGAAGGCGGTATCCTGCATGCCGAGCGGACCGAAAATCCGCTCTTCGAAAAACTGGTCGAGCGGCTTGCCGGAGAGGACCTCCACGAGGCGGCCCAGCACGTCGATCGAGAAGCCGTAGTGAAACGTCGTGCCAGGCTGGTGGTTTAACGGGGCGGTAGCCAGACGCCGAACCGCTTCCGCCAAATCGAAAGGCACCCACCCGTTTCCGCCCGTCACACCCAGCTTCCTGTAAGCCGGCTCGCCGTTTTCATCCTTCGGTCCATCGTAGTCGAGGCCGCTGGTATGGCGGAACAGGTCGCGGACCGTGATGGGACGATCGGCGGGAACCGTGTAGTATATCCGGTGGCCGGCGGCGTCAAACGATTCTTGAGCCACGCTCATCTTCGTGAACTCCGGAAGGTACTTCGATACCGGATCGGCGAGCGAATACTTGCCCTCTTCGTAGAGGATCATGGCGGCGACGCCGGTCATGGCTTTGGTCATGGAGTACATACGCACGATCGTGTCGGGCTTATAAGAACCCCACGTTTCCCGGAAGACGACCTTACCGTGGCGCGCGATGAGGCCGGAAGCGCCGTTCAGGCGGCCAGTGGCGATGTGTTCCTGCATCACGGTGTTGATCCGGTTCAGGCGATCGCTGGAGAAACCAGCCTGCTCCGGAGCGGCGGTGGGCAAACTCGCGCCGAGCACCAGCGATGCGACCAAAGAGAAAACGCAGAGTATCCGCATGAGCGCAAATCTACCACAGAGGAAGGCAGTGCGTCCGGACCAAGGCGCAAAGCGCGCAAAGCCGCGGGCCTTGTGCGGACATTGCGTGCGGAGCAAATCAGACTCCTGCAAACGCCGGGGCGATTCTCTCGCGAACGACGCTGTAGGCCGCCCTCGGTTTGAACTGCTGCAGATTTTGCAACCAATTCGTTGCGGGTCGAGTTCGTACGGTTTCAATGATGTTCTTGATGTGCTCGGAGATGGCCGATTTCGTCGCGCTGACAGGGGTCGGCGATCTGATTCGGGGGCAGCCAGACGGATTCACGGATCAGCCGGAGGTTGATGCAGGTGCGTCCGTCCTCGGCGCGGTAGAGCACCAGTTGCCCGGTTTCCTCCGAAGGCACGACTCGAGGGGAAGGGGTGTCACCAAGCCAGAAACTGCCATATCCCCGCCGGAAACATCGCTTAGCTTGCGTTCGGTTCTCACTGGAAGCGATCGGCATATCGCCAATCACGCGCCGGCATCCGCGCGCATCTCTCTGAAAGCAAGCAGTTGGGTCCGCCAACTCGCCCCGATTTCATTTTCCGCCATGCTATTGTGATATCGGGCAGGCAAGCCCATCCATAAAGCGAAAGAAAATCCGACGCTACGCGACGCAACCTTTCCGGAACCGAAGACCAAGAAGCGGCGCTGGCCGCCAGCGTTTTGCAAACGCGCCGCGGCGCAGCCAGGCCGTGTCGCTGCATGCCGCGTCCGAAGATACCTGCCAATCCGATGATTCAAAGCTCCTTATCCGAAATTGGCTTCGTCTGCTCAAAAATAGTTTACCTCCAGACGTGCACAATCCCGCGCGCAGCCGACGACTCACAGCCCAATCCCCAAACCGCGTGTTATCGGCGTCCAGTCGCGGTGGTCAATATGTTTTCCTGAACCACCAGATGCCTCCGAAAACTCCAGCCAATCCAATGATTCCAAATGTGTTATCCGAAATTGGCTTTGTCTGTTCAAAAAAGGATTTCGCCCCCGAACCTGGAACATCACCATTCGTGGGCTGCCCATCGCCTCACGACCGCCACACGGACGTGTATACTGAACGGCGGGGGATAACGTGGAGTGAGCGCAGTAACCATCCGGCCGGCATCGCCCGACGACGCCGCGGTTTGCGGGCGGATTTGCTATGAGGCTTTTCGCGCGATCGGCGAGGCGCACGGATTCCCGCCGGATGTCCCGGTCCCCGAGGCCGGCATTGACATCCTGACTTGGCTCTTTTCCCATCCCCGCCATTTCTGCGTGGTGGCCGAGCTTGACGGCCGGGTCGTCGGCAGCAACTGTATGGATGAACGATCCTCGATTGCAGGAGTCGGGCCGATCACCATCGACCCGGCGGTGCAGAACCGGCGCATCGGCCGCCTATTGATGGAAGCGGTACTGGACCGTGCGCGGCAGCGCGGGGCCGCGGGAGTGAGGCTGGTGCAGGCCGCCTTCCATAATCGTTCACTGGCGCTCTATAACGGATTGGGGTTTGACGCGCGCGAGCCGCTATCGGTGATGCAGGGGCCGGCCTTGCGGCGGGAAACCGATGGGCTGCCGGTTCGTCCCGCCACCGCGGCGGATCTGGACGCCTGCAACCGGTTGTGTATGCGGGTGCACGGCATGGATCGCAACGGTGAACTGTCGGAAGCCATCTCCGCGGGAACCGCCGTGGTGGTCGAGAGGCACGGAAGGATCGCCGGGTATGCAACCGTAATGGCGTTCTTCGGGCATGCCGTGGCCGAAGGTAACGCGGACCTGCAAGCCCTGATTGGCGCCGCGGACGCATTCCAGGGTCCTGGGATTCTGGTCCCGACGCGAAACGCCGGGCTGTTCCGCTGGTGCCTGGCGCAGGGGTTGCGGGTGGTCGAACCGATGACGCTGATGAGTCTCGGCTTGTACAACGAACCGGCCGGAGCCTATTTGCCGTCGATCGCTTATTGATCCGCGTTCAGACGGTCCAAGTTGCCTTGCAGCGCTTCCGCGATTTCCTTCTCTTCGATCGCCGGCGCGGCGTATGGCCAGGCGGCGATGCAGGACAGGATATAATTGCGTTTTCGATCCAGGCTACGATCCGGAGAACATACGACGATGCAACTGAAGGCATTTGGAATCTGCGCGGCGTTGGCAGCCGCGATATTGACTGGCCCCGTGGATTTCGCACAGCAGGCGACGGCCCCCGCGAAAGCCGCAAATTGCCCAGCGGAAGGATTTAGCGGCGGCTTCTCGCGCGGCTGTCCGCAAAAGCAATTCGCCAACCCGGCCGACATCTCGGCCATGATGGCGGCGCTGCCCGATAAGCCCTACGCGACGCCCCGGAGTCTGCGCCATGTGCTGGTCCTCGGCCGAGCCGTTGGCTGGGTGCATACTTCCATCCCACTGGCGGCCAAGATGGTCGAATACCTGGGAGACAAGACCGGCGCCTGGATGACGACCATCACCTACGACGCGGCGGCGATCACGCCTGAAAACCTGAAGCAATACGATGCGATCTTCCTTGCCAGCACCACGGGCGAATTTCTGGACGACCCGAACGACAAGGCGGCCACGGACCTTCGCAGGCGGGCGCTGCTTGACTTTGTAAAAGGCGGCAAGGGTCTGGCCGGCGTCCACGCCGCTACCGATAGCTACCATACCAATAGCCCTACGCCGACCGGCACGTGGCCGGAGTTCAACGAGGCGATCGGCGGTTTCTTCAAGTTCCACTGGACCTACCCGACCCTGATCCCGGTTAAGGTGGACGATCCAAATAGTCCCCTGACTGCTATGTTCCCGGCGCGTGGGTTTGAGATGGTCGACGAAACTTACACGTTTGCGCAGGACTCCTTTAGCCGCAAGCGGGTGCATGTTCTCACCAGCATCAACTACGGAAAGATGAGCGCGGAAGACAAGGCCAAAGAGCCGGTAGCCACCAAGCGCACCGACGGCGACTACGCGTTGAGCTACATTCAGCGGGTGGGCAACGGCCGCGTGTTCTACGAGGCGCACGGCCACGATGAGAAAGTGTATTTCTTGCGGCCCTTTGTCGCGCACATGCTGGCGGGAATCCAATACGCTATCGGCGACCTGAAGGCCGACGACAGCCCCAGCGCAAAATAGCGCTGCCGCGCGCGCCCTAGCGGCCCCGCTCCATCAGGCCGACCACGCCCAACAGGGCGCCCCAATGATAATAGGCGTCGCTGCTGGTCACGTCGTTGCCCGCGCCCGTGATCGCGTTGTAGTTCTCGTATATCGCGCGGTCGCTCCGCCACGACTTCATCAGCAGCTTGTGCGAGCGCTCGGCGAGATCCTTCCGCGCCGGTCCGAGATCGTAATTGCGCATACCCAGGTAGACCAGAAAGTTCATCGGTCCCCAGATGCGGCCGCGCCAGTAGTTCTGATCCTCGAAACCTGGCACGTTGCGCGCAATCGACGGCATCACCCACTCGCCGTAAAACTCGCGCGGGTTGAAATAATGCTCGCGTATCATGCGCGCGGCCTGCTCCGCGGTGGCCACCTTCGCGATCAGCGGATAGAAGTTGGTCGGCGAGAGGTGTGGGGAACTCTGGCCGGTGTCGGTACGCCGATTCAGATACATGCCCGCCGTCTCGTCCCACAGTGTGCCCAACGCCGCGGCGTACCGGTCGCCGCGCGCGAGCAATTCGCCTTGGTCCGCCGTCTTGCCCAACACGCCGGCGATTTCAGCGAGCGCACGGCAATCGGCCACGTACAGTGCGTTCAAACCAACGTCGGCTATCTCCAGTTGGTTGGTTAGCGGGTTGAACGGAACGCCGTCGTACATCGGCGAGTTGTCGAGCCCCGACTCGAACAGGGCCGCTTGAAAATTGTGGAACGTGCCGTCCACAAGCTGCGGCTGGTTGTCCGAACCCCAGGCGAGCAACCCCTTGGTGTCGCGAGCGCCCGGCCACCAACGATTCCAACGCAGCAGCTCGTCGTAAACCTCGGCCAGGAACCACCGCTCTTGGTGGCGCTTGTAGATCTCCAGCACCATCAGACTGCCCACCGGCGGCTGCGAACGATCGTCGCTCTGAATGCCGTAGGCCGACGAGCAATTCGGAATGAAGCCCCGGCGGGTGATGCCTTTGGTCACTTCCACCGCGTTCGCGAAGGCCAGATCCCGGTTATACAGGCCGTACATGAACGACGCGAAATAGGTGTCCCAGTCGAACAGCACGTAGCCGCCCCAGTAAGCGCTCCACATGCGGCTCACCGGCGCGACCGCGCGGTCGTTTTCCGGATCGTAGGTCAGATTCCACCCAAGAATCGTCTGCATCGCGGTGAAGACTTCGCGCGCTTCGCCATAGTTCGCCAGCCGCTGCATGTGCGCCGCGCGGTGCGTCTCGATCATCGCGGCCACTTGTTCCAGTGACTTCTCCGAACCGGTGTACACCGCGATGCGACCCTCCAGCGCCACCGAAAGATACGGCGCGTTCACCGTCACGAACGGGTCGTTCACTTCCCGGGCGGTCGTTCGCACTTGAAAGGCGCGGCCCCCGTCGCGCCCCGGCTGCGCCAGCAGGACCGCGCCATCGCGCCGCACGGAGCCCGGGCGGTTCCAGTAGTAGCCCGTCTCCACGATCAGGTGCTCGGCGCGCAACGCGGCGCGCTGCTCCACGGTAACCAGGATGTATTCCTCGCCGTTTTCCGTGGCGCTCTGCACCAGCGCCAAATTTTTGGAATCGGCCTTTGAATCGGCGCCGCTCGTATTCAACTCCAGCGTGAGCTCGGTATACGAGCCGTCGTCGGCGTGCGGGCCCAGACGAATCTTCTCCGGCCGCCTTGCCGCCGCGTTGGCCTGAAAGAAAGTGTCCTGGTAGCTGTGACCCATGCCGGCGCTCTTCAGCCCCAGCGTCAACGCGAAGCCATCGGGTAAATAGACGTGCGTCAGGACGCTGTTCGCGCTCCATGTGTTCCAGCCGCGACACAGCTTTTGTTGCAGCGCACGGTACTCGGCAGTGCGCAACACGCGCGTGACGGCTTGCGCCGCGACTGGGCGGGCAGCGAGGGTGCACAGCGCGGCCCCTGCGACGAGAGATGTAAATAGCTTGTTCATGGCGGACGAAAACATCTTATATCGAATCCGGCGCAGGTGTGGCGACGGCTCGCCGCGTCCAACCGGGAGCAGCGGCGGCGGTACGAGGCGGGCGGAACGATATGTCGCATTATCGACCGCTTACTGCGGGCGGCTCGTCGGCGCCGGGGCCTCCGCACGCGACACAGCGGGCTGGGGCACTCGGCCCGGCATAATGGCCGCCGCCAGCAGCACAATGCCCGCGAAGAGCAACGTGTCGGCGACATAGTTGATGCCCTCCAGCAGCGCAGGCCGGGGCGCGGTGAGGAAGATGGGCAAATAAAGGAACAAAACCAGCAGAGCGATCAGTGAGCCGAGTAATGTGGCGGCGAAGCGAGCGCGTCTCCGGTCCACCAGCATAGTTGCCCCGGAGATGAGTTGGGCGCCCCCCGTCAGGCATCCCCAAAAAGCTCGGATCGGGACCCAGTCCGGTGTTACCTTTGCGAGGGGAACGCCGGGTGCGAATTCCGGATGCAGGAAGTGTTCGACCGCGAAGAAAAGGAGGGGCACGGCAACGAAGACGCTTGCCACGATGCGTAGGGGTTTCATCGGACCGGCGGCCAGCGCAAACGCGCCACCGGCGAAGGCGAGGTCTCTGAGAGCGACTGCCCAGACGATCCGGTTGTGCGGGTTGGCTGCGACGTTCGGGATATGGATCGTCAGCACGAAGCAAATAAACATAATTCCCAGGAGCACCGCCGATATGCGGGCGTAGATCGTTCGCAACGCGATGCCGACGGCCGCGGAGATGAGCGCGAAGCCGACAAAATAGGTCCAGAACAAACGCGCCGGCATCCACGCTGGAACGATTTGCGAGATCGATCGGGAATTTGAGAAATGCTCAGCTCCGAATACTGCGAGCGGCACCGAAAAGAAGATAGGTCCAAACACGATTACCTTCTCCAGCCCTTCGGCTGCCGCGAAGGACTTTCTAGCGGCAAACAGACCGCTCACCAGAGTCATGAGGCCCGCGAGCCATGGCCAAAAGATTAAGCGCGATAACACCGGCACACCTCGATTCGGACCTACCGATCAAGACTATTGTACGGGGAAACGCGCGATGTGCGGCGCTTACGTAGCTACGCCTGCGTGACATAGTTCGTGGCTAGGCATTGGTCGGGCAGCGGCCGGCGAACATCCCGGAATCGTGGCGAAGGAAGAAATGACGGTTGCTGGCGCGAGGCACTTCCGGTTTTGCGCGCCGCGAGGAGCAAACGGCGCCATCGATGGCCGCGCGAAAGTGCCTCGGATGGGAAGCAAGAGAGACCGCTTGCAGGCCAGGCAGTTCGGGTATAATCGCTCGTGGCCGTCAGGCCAAAACGGAATTCCGGCCTCCGGAGGACCATATGCCGCATATCATCAGCCGTAGAGCGCTCGGGGGCCTGGCAGTCGTCCTTGGGGTGGAGGGCGGGCGACTGCGTGGCGCGACCAACGGCGCGGGCAAAGTCGACGATACGTTGCGCTCCGGAGTCGCGCAAAGAAAGATTCCGGCTACCGTGGGTATGGCGGCTAGCGAAAGCGGCATCCTGTATGCGGGCGCGTTCGGCACGCGGGATTCATCGGGCGTGCCGGTCTCGACCGATTCGATCTTCGCCATCGCATCGATGACTAAGGCCGTCACTACCGTGGCCGCTCTGCAACTTGTGGAACAGGGCAAGGTTACGCTTGACGATCCGGTTTCACAACACCTGCCGCAATTCGGCAAGTTGGAAGTGCTCGAAGGGTTCGATCCGCAGACCGGCAAAGCGCGGCTGCGTCCAGCCAAAACCCGAGTGACACTGAGGCATCTGCTCACGCATACATCGGGAATGTGTTACGACAGCTGGGACTGGGACATGTTCCAGTACACGTCCAAAACGAAGGGGGCGGTTCCGGACGTCCCACCGTTAATGTTCGAACCAGGGACGCGTTGGCAGTACGGCATGGGAGTCGATTGGGCCGGACGGTTAGTGGAAGCGGCGAGCGGCATGAACCTGGAAGCGTACTTTCAGGCCAAGATTCTTGGACCGCTCGATATGCGGGATACCAGCTACCTGATCCCGGCGTCGAAATTCGACCGGTTGGTAACCGGTTATGCGAGGCAGGCCGACGGATCGCTCCAGCAAAATCGGCGGGTACCGCCGCCGGTCCCGAAAGAATTCGGCGGAGGCGGCGGATTATATTCCACCGCGGCCGATTATGTCCGGTTCATGCAGATGATTCTGCGCAAGGGGCGCGGACGCAACAACGACCGGATTCTTCAGGCGAAGACGGTGGAGAGCATGGAGATCAACCAGATTGGCGCCGCAACCGCGGGCAAGATGAAGAGCTACCGCCCGAATCTGTCGAGCGATGTGGACATGCAGCCCGGAGCCACCGAGAAGTGGGGGCTCGGATTCTTGATCAATACGACCGCATACGGCGGCGGCCGCGCGGAGGGAAGCCTGGCGTGGGCAGGTCTGTTTAATACGTTCTTTTGGATCGATCCATGGCGATCGATGTGCGCGGTGCTGATGATGCAGTTCCTGCCGTTTGTGGATAAAGAAGCGGTCGGGCTGCTGGGCGATTTTGAGCGGGCAGTGTACAGTAGCTTGCGGCCGATCGCCTGATGCGCCGCTAAGCCGGCTGGCGCGCCACGCAGAACCGGTCGAAGACTTCCGTCAGAATGCGGGCGATTTCCGCGGGCTCGCGGCGTTCGATCTCGCTACGGTGCAGCATGTAGACCGGCCTTCCATCCTGGAATAGCGCCATGGAGGGCGAGGAAGGCGGGTAATCGGACAACCGGCCGCGCAAGTGGGCCACCGCAGCTTCGTCGCCGCCGGCAAAAACGGTAGCCACCTTCGAAGGACGCACCGGATGTTGCAGAGCCATCCCGATGGCCGGCCGGGCCCTTCCGGCGGCGCAACCGCAAACGGAATTCACGATCATCAACACGGCGCCGCTTCCCGGTCCCAGCAGGCGGTCCACATCTTGAGGAGTTCTCGCCTCTTCTACACCGTATCGGGTGAGATCCTGGCGCATCGGGGCGATGAGTAGTTCAGCGTAGGGCACAGTCCGATTGTACCGCGTTCAGGAGCCGGCGACGCCGGATTTATCCGTGGCCGCGGCTGTAGGCGCGAGCGCAAAGTGCAAACCCTACGAGGAAAAGAGCGCCGCGCCGAATCCGAAGATCCCCATCGGCGCCATTACCTCAAGAAAACTGCGGGTGAGCCGGGCGTGGCACTTGGGTCGCATCGACTGTCACGATGCACCGGATGCGGCCGATGCGGGAGCAGCCCCGAGGTTGTTAAGCATGGTCTGCAGCGTCTCCGCGGTTTGCGTCCACTGCGAGATCTGAGCCGACTTTGTGGCACGCCCGTCAAAGTCGTCTAGCGGCAGCGCCTCAAGTTCGGCGTTCAGTTGCGCGATAGTTTGGTTCGCGGCATCGAGCCTTGCCTGAACCTCGGCGATTTGTTCTTCGTGAGTCATGTTAATGTATCTCCTTTCTTTCCGGAAGGGCTTGGGCGTTCGATTCAAGCCTCTTACCTATTTTGCGGCGGTCTTAGCGGCATCATTGCATTTAAGATCCTTAGCGGCCGTCTTCTCCGCATCGCCGGTTTGGGTACTAAGCTCCTTGCATACCTCCTGGCTAAAATCCTTTTTTGTGTCAGCGACGAACTTCTCCAGATCCTCGCCTTCCATCTTCAAGGTACGCTTCTCTTCAAGAGCCTGTAGAGCCTTGCCGAGCGCTTCGATCGTTTCCTTGTCGGCCTCAAGCTTCGCCAACTGCTGTTCGTACGGCAGCTTGGCGTCCACGGCGGATTCCAGAGAGCCTTTCCGCGCATCGTACTCGACCTGGGCGTACGGGCGGATGTGAGTACGGTAAAGGGAGACCGGTTTGCGGTCCTCCAGGTAGTCCGCGGCAAGTTCGGTCGCACGCTCCGTCCGCTCCACGCTCAGGGAATCGTTCAACAGACTCGCTGCTGCGCCCTTGGCAATTTTGACGTCCCCATCGTAATACTTCGTTGCCTCGGTGATCTGGCTGTTGATGTTCTTCTGGTATTCGTCGAGTAGCGCCCGGGTCTGTTTAGCGAATTGGATCGCTGTGTCGTCGCATCCGGCTAGTAGAACGACGCCGAGCAGGGCCGGAAATCTCCAGTTCATATAAGTCCTCTCTTTCAGAATGCAATCTTGGGAAGGGAAACCGCCGCGGCCAAGTCGGCCAACAACTGGGCGATCTGGCTGGGCTGGATGCCGGCGCCGTAGTAGGCCGCGAGACGGGTGGAGGCGGCTTGGATAGCCGTCTCATAAGTTCCGTTGTACACGGCGGTAGTCCGGAGCTGCGAGCGCCGCCACGCCAGTGTCTCACGCACTTCCTCAATGCTCGCGGCAATCGTATTTTGCGCGGAGGCGGATGCCGCCAGATAGAGGATAGTAACCCTCGCGAGCATTGCTTTGCGGAGATTATCGTAGGCTTTGGTATCGTCCTCCGTTGCTTCCTTTTTGATGGATGGATTCATTTGACCGGCGATATCGGCAAGGTCGGTACGAATTTGACGGTCGAGGCGGCCGGGACCCAGAGCGTCGATTCTCTTCACCACGTCATCGAGGACGCCACGAAGCTCCGCATCGTCAAGTT
>DATNMW010000184.1:0-13300 GCA_035602155.1 Bryobacteraceae bacterium
TTGACGGTTAACCCGTTGATGACCGCCAGCCAATTGCCGGCCATCGACCAGAATGGCGTTCCCAATGGCGTGCCGCTGGCGATCCAGGCTCTGGCCAACTCGACCGCCGACGAAACCGGCTCGCAAACCTACACCACCTTCTATGGAAATGCCGCCGCTCAGGTGGGCACTCAATTCAGCCAGGCCCAGACCAATCAGACCACCACCGCGCAGACTCTGGCCCAGGCGCAAAGCATGCGCCAGACCGATTCGGGCGTGTCGCTCGATGCCGAAGCCATCAACGTCCTGCAATACCAGGCGGGCTATCAGGCCATCGCCAAAATGGTGACCACCATCCAGACGCTGCTGCAATCGGTGATCGACATGATCCCGGATTCCTAAAAATCGAGTTCAACTATGATTCCCAGCATCAATCCAAACACCGCGCTGTTCTTGAGCAACTTGCAGCAGATCGAAAACCGCATGAGCACGGCCAACCAGCAGCTCTCCTCCGGGCTGCGGGTTTCCGTGGCCTCCGACGATCCGGACGAGATCTCCAGCATTTTGCAACTGCGCGCCCAAATCGCGGGCGTGCAGCAGACCCAGGAAAACCTGTCCAACGTGACCCCCCAGGTGGATGCCGGAGAGAACGCCATCCAGCAGGCCATACAGGCGCTGGATACCGCCACCACTGCAGGGACCGAAGCCGCCAGCAGCACCACCACCGCCAGCCAGATGCAAGCCGAAATCCCGCAGGTGCAGGGCATCCTGCAACAACTGGTCAGCCTGAGCCAGACCGCCGTGAATGGCGTCTACATCTTCAGCGGCGCGCAGAGCGGGCAGCCGCAGTACGCGTTAGCGGCCAACGGCAACTCCGTGCAGCAGGACTTTCAGGCCGGCCCTCCCGGACAAATCGCGGATTCCAACGGAGTGATGATCTCCACCGGATTGACCGCGCAGCAGATCTTCGACGACCAGGCGGGCGGCGGCTCCGGGACCGGCAACCCCGCGCCGGATAATGTCTTCGCGGCGGTTACCAGTTTGCTGACCGCGCTGCAGAGCGGCAGCAGCAGCGGCGCACAGGCGGCTTTGGCGAACATTACCGGCGCCGCGACGCATCTGAATAATGAAAGCAGCGTCTACGGCGCGGCGCAGAACAACCTTGCCGCCGCCGGCAACACCGCCAGCCAGACTCTCATCCAACTGCAAACGCAACTCAGCAACGAGCAGGATGCGAATGAGGCTCAAGCCTCCCTGGATTTGACCCAAGCCAGCACGGATGAGCAGGCCGCCTTGTCCGCGCAGGCTATGCTCAAGCCCATGACCCTGTTCTCCTATTTGAGCTGACCTTTATCCCTGCACCCGCTTGGCCCGCCCGGCCCAAAACGTCTCGCGCAACTCGCGTTTCACGATCTTGCCCGTGCCGGTTTTGGGCAGCGGCGTCTCCGGGAACTCGAACGTACGCGGAATCTTGAACCTGGCGATGCGCGCGGCCAGAAACTCGCACAATTGCTCCGCCGTCAGCTTCTGTCCCGGCTTCAGCACCACGAAAGCCGCCGGAATTTCGCCCCATTTTTCGTCCGGCGCCGCCACCACCGCGCATTCCAGAACAGCCGGATGCGCAAAAATGGCCTTCTCCACCTCGAGCGACGAGATATTCTCCCCGCCGCTGATGATGATGTCCTTCTTCCGGTCCACGATGTGGATGTAGTTCTCTTCATCCCACACCGCCATGTCGCCGCTGTGAAACCAGCCTTCGGACATCACCGCGGCGGTCCCCTCCGGATCCCTGAAGTAGCCATCCATTACCCCATCGCCGCGAATCACCACCTCGCCCACGGTTTGCATGTCGCGCGCCACGTCTTGCATGTGCAGGTCCACTACCCGGATCTCCACCCCCGGTATCGGCCACCCGGCCCTCGCCTGGTGCTCGATGCGGTCGGCTTCATCGGTGTATGCGACCGTGCCCTTCGGCCGCGCCGAACTGGCCACCGGACAGGTCTCCGTGAGCCCGTAGCCGCCCATGGCCGTGCAGTGGAAAGCCGCTTCAAGGCGCCCGATCAGCTCCGGCGAAGCCGCCGCGCCGCCCACATGAATTTCCTTCAGGCTGGATAGGTCGAACGCTCCCATATCCGGAGCATTCAGCAGCGCGTTCGCCATGGTCGGCACCAGCGACATGGCGGTGGCTTTCTCCTCCTGAATCAGCCGAAAAACCAGGGTTGGCTCGAACCGCCGCACCATGACCTGCTTCAGCCCCATCATGGTGGAAGCCTGCGGCCGGCCCCACCCATTGGCGTGGAATAAAGGGATGGTATGCAGTTCCACGGCCGTATCGTCGTGATTGAACGTGCCGGCCACGGCCAAGGCGTGCAGATACAGCGTCCGGTGCGACAGCATCACCCCCTTCGGCGTGCCGGTGCTGCCGCTGGTGTAAAACAACTCTGCGATGGCGTTCTCGTCGAACGAAAAAATGTCGGGCCGCTCCATCCGTCCGCGCGTCAGCAGATCCTCATACGTGAAATCCGCCAGCGGGCCGGCGTCGTCGCCCGCCCCGGCGATAGCCGCGTACCGCGCAATCGACGGGCACGCCTTGCGAATGTGCTCCACCAGGGGCGCAAAATCGTTTTCGAAAATCAATACTCTGGCTTCGGAGTGGTTCAGTATGGCGACCAGTTCCGGCGGCGTCAGCCGGACGTTGAGCGGCATCACCACTCCCCGCGCCAGCACCACGCCATAATAGCCTTCCAGCAGCGCGTTATTGTTGAAGCTCAAATAGGCCACCCGCTCGCCCGGCCGGATGCCTTCGGCGACCAGCCCCGCGGCCAGCCGTTCGCAGCGCTCGCCGAACTGCCCGTACGTGGCGCGGCTCAAGCCCGATACTACCCCCACTTTCTTCCCATACAAATCGACGCTGCGGTACAAGCATCGCACCGGCGTGAGCGGAACCATCATAATGCCTCCTGTTAAGAAACTGATATTGTACGAGGATTCCATCCCGGCCGGCGAAGGACCGATAACCGTTGCCCCAACCGTTACCTTACCCCTAAATACTTGTGCCGGCTCGCGTTGCGGGCGCACTCTCAATCAGGAGGGAAAATGCGCGGGAGATTGCTGGCAATGCTGTTGCTCTCAATTCCATTGGGTATGCCAGGGGCCGGGCCGCCCGGCGTTCAGGCCAACCAAGCCATCGCACTCATCGTCAAGGCGAGACAGAACCGGACAGAGGGATACTTCTATCGTGCAGAGGCGCAGTACCGCCGGGCGCTGGCGATCGTGGAACAGACATTCGGCGCCGGGAGCGCGAATCTGATCCCGGCGTTGAATGGTCTGTCTGAACTCGACTTCGAGGCCCGGCGTTACACGGAGGCCGAGGCGCTTTCGCGGCGTTCGGCGGCGCTGGTGGAGGCCACTTTGGGCGCGGGACATCCGCTGATGGCCACGGCTCTCCACGATTTGGCGGCAATCTACCACGTACAGGGACAATACGCCAAGGCCGAGCCGCTTTACTATCGCGCGCTGGCCATTCGCGAGAACACGCTTGGGCCCGGCCATCCGTTTGTGGCGGCTACGCTCGCCAATTTGGCCGCGATGGAGAGGGCCCAGGGAAGGCGCGGTCGGGCGGCGGAGCATTATGCGCGCGCCGTCCGCATTAGCCAGGGCGCACTCGAAAGGGACGGCCAGCGGTTCGCGGACGCGTGGCGATGCGCCGCGCCAGGTGCGTCAGTCGCCCAAACCGAGGCGTTGCAATAGGGCCCGGAACCGCGGGTCGGGGCGCAGGCTGTCGTAATACGGCATCGCCTTGGTATACGCGAGCATCGGACTACGCTCCTCGTACGCCTCGTCCAGCCACTGGAATGCTAGGTCCTTTTCCCCGATGCTGGCGTAAATTTGGGCGGCGGAGCAAGCCTTTCCGGGCCTCTGAGTGCGAATGCACTCCTGGATCCAATGCTCCACCAAACCGCGCGCTTCAGCCTGCTTGCCCTGTAGCGACGCAAGGCGCGCGCGGGCCGATGTGTCGTCCACATTCGGGAAATTGGCGCGCATCGCCTGGATGACCGCGTCCACCGCATCCGGACTGCCGCGCACGGTTTCGAGAGCCCGCAACTCCTCGTAGGCGTGGTAGAAAAACGGATCCAGCTCGATTGCCTTGCGGTACTGCTTCACGGCCCTGTCGTATTCGCGCCGGTCTGTGTAGATCATCCCGGCCGCCGTAATTTTGTAGGGCGAAAGCGGATCGAGAGCCAGCGCGCGTTCGATTTCGGCCAGCGCCTGGTCCAAACGTCCCAGCGGCGTGAGATACGTCACGCTGTATGCGAAGTGGACGTCCGCATCGCCGGGGCTCAGTTCCAAAGCGCGTTTGAATTCCCGGTCGGCACCCAGCCAATCCCAGTCGTATAGGGCTTTGACGTATCCCAGCGAAACATGCGCCGCAGCCAGCGTTTCATCCAGTTGTAACGCATGGTTGGCCGCTTGGCGCGCTTGCGGCATGGCCTGCCGCGCCGGCGACCAGCCAAACACCCCCAGCCATGTGTAGCAATCCGCCATGCCTGCGTAGGCTGGCGCATAGGCGGGATCCTTGGCGATGGCTTGCGCGAAGTACTCGATGCCCTTGCGGGCGCCTTCCGGCCGCCACTTGTTCAGATGGAACCGCCCTTCCAGATAAAGGCTATAGGCCTCCAGATCCTGTGTAGACGATTGCACCAGCCGGCGGCTCGGGTCGCCGGCCACACGCACCTCCAGCGCCCCCACTATGGCGCGCGAGATTTCATCCTGCACGGCGAAGACGTCCGCCAGGCGCCGGTCGTATGTTTCCGACCATACGTGGTAACCGTCTGCCACGCTGCTCAGTTGGGCGGTGATGCGCAGACGGTCGCCGGATCTTTGCACGCTGCCCTCCAGCACGGCAGCCACATTGAGTTGCCGCCCCACGGCGCGGATGTCGGGATTCTTCCCCTTGAACTGAAAGGCGGACCCGCGCGCGACCACGCGCAGTCCCCGGACCTGGGTCAGGGCGTTGATTAGATCGTCGGTCAGCCCGTCGCTGAAGTACTCGTTTTCCTTATCCGAGCTCAGGTTCACAAAGGGAAGCACGGCGATGGAAGAGGAATCCGGAGTTGCGGGCTTCGGATGCGATCTCCGCTCCAGCAGGTAGCCGGCAATTAGCACGGCCAGCAACAGAAGCGGAGCGATTACCCGCCAATCCGTCCGCCCAGCACGACGTGGCGGCGCGGCATCCTCTTTCTCAATCGGCTCAATCGGCTCAGCCGCCTCGGCCGGCTCGACGGGCAACGCTTCGAAACATGGAAGATATCCGCCCTTAGGCAGGTCGATGCGGACGCGATCGTCGGCTCCTTCCGTTTCGTAATAGTCCTTCAGGCGGGACCGCAGTTTGACGGCTTCCACGCGCACCACGCCGTCCAGGCGCGGATCATACCCCGGCTGGCGGCCGAAGACCTCCACGCCCAGCAGCGTTTCCTTAAGGTGATTTCCTGCCAGGGCTTGCCTTACGATGAAGCGCAAGAACCGGCCCGGCCGGTCCGCGCCGGCAAATGCGCGGCTGGCAAGGATTTTGTCCAACTGCGCGCGGACAGCCTCCGGCGACGGCTTTGGCGCGCCAGTAGGGCTGGCGGCGATGGTACTGTACGGTTCCCGGGCGGAGGCGGGCACAGTCTTAATTGGATGATACGGACGTATGAAAGGTTCTGTTCATTTTTGGCGGCGGCCGGTTCCGCGCGCTTAAAAGCTGGACAACCGAGCGCATTTCGCAGTACACTATCTTCAGACAGCGAATTCGATTGGTTTTAGCCTCCATCCACGATTCCATTCAGCCGTCCGGCTCGGTCGGGTGTTGCACGACCCGTTTCGCGCCCGCGGTAAATCCCAAAGCAGCCGCTCAATAAGCATACATGGCTCCAGGCAGAAATCTCCCCCCCCGCAGGCCAGCTCGTAGAGAAAACGTGAACGAGTCGATCCGTGCCCGTGAAGTGCGTGCGGTCTTCCCCGACGGCACCGCCGAGATCATGCCGACCTCCGCGGCCCTGCGCAAGGCGCAGGAATTGGGACTCGATCTGGTCATCGTGTCTCCGACCGCGGTGCCCCCCGTGGCGAAGGCTGTGGACTACGGCCACTATCAATACGAGCAAAAGAAGAAACAGCACGAGGCCAAGAAGAAACAGCACGTCGTGCAGGTAAAGGAGCTCAAGTTCCGCCCCAATACCGACGACCACGACTACGACTTCAAAAAGAATCATGCCATCCGCTTTCTTCAGGAAGGGAACCGGGTTAAAGCCGTGGTGCAGTTCCGCGGGCGGGAGATCGCACACGCCGATTTGGGCCGTAAGCTCCTTGCGCGTTTCGCCGCCGACCTCACCGCCCACGGCACCGCCGAAAGCGTGCCGCGGATGGAAGGCCGCAACGCGCATATCCTGATCAGCCCGATTAAGTCGGTCAAGCCCTGAGCCAGGCGGGCGTAGCCGCCTGTCCTGCCTAAGGGCCGCAGTGTTAAAATGCTATAGAAGCCCATCCGGCGGCCACGAGCACAGCGCAAATGTACAAAGCCTTCTTTGGTTTCGCCGAGAATCCCTTCAACATGAGCCCGGACCCGTCGTTCCTGTTCCGGAGCGCGCAACATGAGGAAGCTCTCGCCAACCTGATCTACGGCGTGCAAAGCCGCAAGGGATTCGTGGTGCTCACCGGTGAAGTGGGAACCGGCAAGACCACCATGCTCGAATGCTTGCGGGACTTCCTAAGCGCCCAACAGATCAGTTACGCCTCGCTCTTCAATTCCCGATTAGACGTCCAGCAGTTCTTCGAAATGATCGCTTACGATTTTGGCCTGCGCTGCACGCGCACTTCCAAAACCGAAGTGCTGTTCGCACTGAACGAGATGATCATCGAGCGGGCCAACCAGGGGCGTACTACTGTGCTAATCGTCGATGAGGCGCATAACCTGGATTGGGAGGTGCTCGAAGAAATCCGGTTGCTGGGGAATCTGGAAAACCGCCGCGGGAAAATGCTCCAGATTCTGCTGGCAGGCCAACCCGAGCTGGACCGCAAACTCGAGGCTCCCGAATTCCGCCAGTTGAAACAGCGCGTCGCGCTCCGCTGCGAGCTACGTCCCTTTCAACTGGAAGAAACGCTCGAGTACATCCAGTCCCGCTTGACGCGGGCCGGATTGAAACAACAAACCATCCTGCCACCCGAAATTTTGCGGGAGATACACTTCCGGACTCAAGGCATCCCCAGGGTGATCAATGCAATGTGCGATAACTTGCTGCTCACGGCATTCGCTCTGGAGACAAAAGTTGTCACGCCTGCCATGGTCGATGAGGTGGCAGCCGACATGCGCCTGCAATGGCCCGGCCAACGGCCCTTCCGCACTGATGGCAACTATGCCGAGGGGACAGTCCAGGTACAGCGGCAGTTTACGCCGGGAGGCTAGATAACCTCTGTTGGATAGCGCGCTGGCCGGGCGTATGTCGGCGGTTGGTTAGCATTCTTCCACAAAAACGGGGCTAATCCTGGTATCATCGTGTCTCCTCCCCCCAATCTGAGCTAAACTTCGGATGAAACAAAGTCGATTTTTTTCCACTACGGGTACATCAGTCTGACTTTGGAAACCCGAGTGATGCGCGGCTAGACAGTGTTCGATTTCACGATTAAAGGAGCAGTTACATGAGCGTATTTTCGAAAAGCCGGTTCGTTCGCCTGGCGGTATGCGCCACGGTTATGGTATGGATGGCAGCCTCCGGATTCGCCGCGGTTGCGGGGCCCCACGTTTCGCATGGGCCCAGCTTCCCGCCCGATCCGTGGTGCGGCAAAGTTGCGCATGGCCCCAGTTTCCCGCCCGATCCGTGGTGCGGCAAAGCGGCGCACGGCCCTAGTTTCCCGCCCGATCCGTGGGATGGTAAAGTAGCGCATGGCCCCAGCTTCCCGCCCGATCCGTGGTGCGGCAAGACAGCTTAGCTTGCGCCGCAAACCGATTCGCGGCGAATGGGGCCGCGCGATGAGGAATGCACCAGGCCCTTCAATATATCGCGTACGCCATAGGCTTATGGCTTAATCTACAGGTAATCTCCGCCTTGACGCGCGGCAGCTACCGGCAATACCCGTTCGTCTCCGCTTACGCGCTGATTCTATTCGTGTCGACCGTGGTGGAAATCGCGGTTAAAGCGGCGCCCGCATCGGTGCGAAGCGACTACAACTACTACTATTGGGCGGACGAGTTGATCCTGGACGTCTTGGTCTTCTGCGTCGTGATCGCCTTCATTGACGAAGCTGCCCGGCATTCCAGGCACAAGCCGATCGAACGGCGCTGGCTCATCCTGGCTACGGCCGCGATCTTCACCGGATCCTTCGCGATCCACCATAGCTTGCCCCTGAATCGCCAGATGACTTTGTTCAGCCGGGACCTGAATATTTGCGCGGTGATCTTGGACCTGATCCTCTGGTCGCTGCTGGCCGCCGCGCGGCGCCCCAACCGCCGCCTGATGCTGCTCAGTGGCGGATTGGGTTTGCAGCTTACCGGGGCGATCATGGGCGAGCAGTTACGGCAGTTCTCCCACAGCTTGCTTCTAACCGGCACTTTGCTGGAAGTGGTCACCGGCTTTCTCTGTCTGTACATCTGGTGGCGGGCCCTGCGCACCGTGCCCGCGCCCGAAAGCGCGCCCGCGTAAGAAAGCCACAAAAAAAGGGCGGGCCCCTGAAGGAGCCCACCCGACGCTGAACGACGGCATTGCGCGGCCGGCGATACTATTGCTGCGATTGTTGAACTTGAGCCTGCGCCTGTTGCCCGGACGAAGGCGCTTGGGCTTGCGGCTGCGAGAGGGAGTAACTCTCGTCGGCGCTGAATACTTTGATCTCCACGCGGCGGTTCTTCGCGCGCGCGGCGCGGGTGTGCCCGTCATCCAAAGGCTTCTCTTCTCCAAGCCCGATCATATGGATGCGGTAAATGGGAATATCGTGCTTGGCCACCAGGTATTCGGTCACGGCATCCGCGCGCTTGCGGCTGAGCGTTTCGTTATACTGGCGCGACCCGGTGCGGTCCGTAAAGCCCTCCACGGCGATGAAGTACCGCTTGTTCTTGGAGGCGTTCCCCACCATGCTGTCCAAATCGTCGCGGTCCTTTGGCGTGAGCGTGTACTTGTTGAACGCGAACGGGATGGTCAGGTCGGCAACCTGCTTGTAGTCGTCCAGGTTGGAAACCTGTTGGCGCAGATTCTTGATCTCTTCGGAATCCTTGTTTGCCAGATCCGACGCGTCATTAGCCTTGGTCATGGCGCCCTGCGCGGTGTTTTGAGCCGTCATGGCCGATTCTTTCGCGGCGCTGATCCCGCTTTGGGCCTTCTCGTCCACACCGTTGATATTGGCCGTCAAGTCGGTGCGGGTCTGCTGGATTTGCTGACCGTTCTTGTTGGTTTGATCGCCGACTTGGTCCACCTTGGCCCGAATCGGCGCCGTTGTGTTCTGTACGTACTTCTTGGTAGCGCAACCGCCCGCGAGCAGCGTGGCTGCCAGAAGGCCGGCGCTCAAAGTAATGCGTGTCATAGTTAACTCCCGCGCGTAGCACTGCAATTCTCGCGCCGATTGCATCGCACGCCCACTATCAAGGACTTACGCGCCATATTTGGTGCGTTTTCGCCCGTTTCTTCCCTGGCACGGAAAACTTTACCGGGTCGGGGTGCATTATAAAACTTTAATTGTCGGCGACATCACCTCAAATGGCCGTGATATCTTCATCGGTGATGAAGCGACTTATCATAGGGCTCTTCGCTGTGGTTCTGGGAGTAATGGGACAGGATACGAGGTATCCTTCGGATGGGAGCCAGTTACCTGGTCCCGGGCATCCGTCCACTCCCGATTGGGTATCGGAGCTCGGCGATTGGCAAATCGCCGGAAACCGCGAGCACGAGGCTTGGCTCAACGACCTGCGCCAGTGGCGGCGTGAGCGCCTGATTCGCATGGGCTATGACGATGCCGAATACCGGCGCCCCGAACTCCTGTGGACGCAGCGAAACTTTGTCCAACCGCAGATGATGGCCGAAGAGCGCTATTTCTACGATCCGGCAACCGGAAAATACACAGTAGGCCGCTATCTGGACGACCTCGACAAACGCTACGGCGGCATCGACAGCGTGCTGATCTGGCCGGTCTATCCGAATATCGGAATCGACAACCGCAACCAGTGGGACATGGCTCGCGATCTGCCCGGCGGCATCCCATCGCTGCGGGGGATGGTCGAGGATTTCCACCGTCGTGGCGTGCGGGTCTTCTTTCCCAGCATGCCCTGGGACACCGGCACGGAGGACGTCGGGCAGCCTTATTGGAGCGCGACAGCCCAGCTCATGGCCGAAATCGGCGCGGATGGCGTAAACGGCGATACTTTCGACGGGATGCCGCGCTCCTACCGCACGGCATCCGACCAGACCGGCCACCCGGTGGTGCTCGAGCCGGAGGGTTCGCCCCGTGCCGACGAGCAATTGATGTGGAACAACCAAAGCTGGGGATACTGGAAGTTTCCGTTCGCGCCCATGGTCGGCAAACTGAAATGGCTTGAGCCGCGCCACATGATCAACGTGTGCGACCGTTGGGCGCGCGACAAGACCGATAATCTGCAAGCCGCCTTCTTCAACGGCGTGGGCTACGAAAGCTGGGAGAACATCTGGGGCATCTGGAACCGGATCGTGGCGCGCGACGCCGAGGCGTTGCGCCGGGTCGCGTTTATCGAACGCCAATTCGCGGAATTGCTGGTTTCGCGTGACTGGGAACCCTACGCGCCGACTCTGCAATACGGCGTGTTCGCTTCTCGTTTTCCGGGTGAAGGGCGCACTTTGTGGACCGTGATCAATCGCAACGAATACAATGTGAGCGGCGAGCAGATACGGGTGCGGCATCTGGAAGGCGCACACTACTACGATGTGTGGAACGGCGTCGAGATCCAGCCACGCATCGAGGGCGGTGGCGCGGTGCTGCGCTTCGCCATGGAGGCCAACGGCTTCGGCGCGGTTCTGGCGGTGATGCCATGTTTATCATGCCGCGCCCCGAACAACCTCGATGCTACGCTGGCGCAAATGCGGCAGTGGGCGCAAGTGCCCCTGGCGAGCCTTCCGCACGAGTGGAGCTTCCTGCCGCAGCAGATGGCGGAGATCGCGCCTGCCAAGCCGCCCTCCGCAAGCCCGCCGGGCATGGTGCAGGTGCCGGCTGGCGAATTCGATTTCCACGTAACCGGCGTCGAGATCGAAGGAGCCAACTGGATCGGGTTGGACGTACAGTATCCATGGGAGGACGCGCCGCGCCGCGGCCACCACCATCTGATGAGGATGCCCTCGTTTTACATCGACCGCTATCCCGTGACCAATGCGGATTTCAAGAAGTTCTTGGACGCGGCGCAATATCGTCCGCGGGACGGCCACAACTTCCTGAAAGACTGGCGCAACGGCACGTACGCGGATGGTTGGGCGAATAAGCCGGTGACTTGGGTTTCATTGGAAGATGCGCGGGCTTACGCCGCATGGGCCGGCAAGCGGCTTCCGCACGAGTGGGAATGGCAATACGCGGCGCAAGGCACGGATGGGCGCCTGTATCCGTGGGGCGATACGTGGGACGAGCGCGCGGTTCCCGCGCCATACAAGGGACGCGATCTGCCCGGTCCCGCCGATGTGGACGCGCATCCGGCGGGCGCCAGTCCGTTCGGGGCGATGGATATGACCGGCAACGTGTGGCAATGGACCGATGAGTTCGTGGACGAACATACGCGCGCGGCGATTCTGCGCGGTGGCAGTTATTATCAACCTCAAGGCTCCATGTGGTATTTCCCGCAGGCTTACAAACTGAACGAGCACGGTAAGTATCTGTTGATGGCGCCTTCCAAGGATCGCGCCGGCACTCTGGGCTTCCGCTGCGCGATAGATAAGTAGGAGTTGGAGTAGCCTGGCAGAACAAGAAGGTTGGCTCGCAGGACGTACATCAGTCCAGTATGGGGCTTGCACATCCGGACCATGTGCCTTCGCTTGCGAACCTTTTTGAGGTGACAAAATGAGCCTTGGCCCAGGATTAGGCACCGAGTTGAAGCCCGTGCCGGGTAGCATCCGTCGGTGCTTTCTTAGGGCACCATCTGATCGGCAACGCGCGGCCCTCGTCCCGCTCTTGCGATTGCGCGAGTCGCTGCATTTCTCAAAATCGGAGCCGAACTTGCTGATTGCAAATGTCCTTCCGGGAGAAGACTCGCTGCTGGGGAAAGATGGCGTGCAGGTCATTCCCAGCCGGAGTTACGAGCCTCTCGACATGCGACCATTGGACCAAGCCTATCAGCCGCTTGAGCGCCATGAGACATAATTCTGGCTGGGTAGTGGATCGGCAGATTTAACCGGGGGAAGAGGGCGTACGCTGCTTTGGCGCTTTGCGCGGCGAATGCGATAACCCTACCGGCCCAAACGTTCACCAGGCTGTTCAGCCTCTGGCACGAACGGCAACGCGCCGTACGCGGGGCTGATCCAGGCCACAAATGGGCACCTCTACGGGACAACCGCAATTGGCGCTGTACTGCAAAAAACATCAACCCGTGTTTCCATTCTGAGATCCTTACTGGGACTGCGTGCCGATCGGGATTAATTAAGATTAATGAAGGGTTGGAGCGACTGATTGCGGATGTATGTTCTAGGGAACCAGGAAGTCAAATTGGAGGATGAATCATGAAGGGTACCTTGCGATCAATCGGTCTAGCCGGATTTGTTCTTTTGTGCGGTATTGCTGTCCGCGTACCGGCGACCCCTCAGACCGGCGATTCCGTGCATATTCAGGGAGTGGGCCCGCCGCCACAGGCTCCCCTTACTCTCACCCCCGGCATGCGCACCAAGATTGCGGTGACCTTAGACTACGTGTTGAGCTCAGCCGATCGTGCATCTCTCGCCGTCTTCGCGGAGGAATATCCGGAGGCTGCTGGGGGATGCCGTGGCGATGTGCACATGACCGATGGGGGAAGCCAGTATGCCATCCGGCGAGGTAAAGGCACTGCCACCATCGTTGTCATCTGGCCTGGAAATCCTACTGGGGACCCCATGCCAGTGTACCCCAAGGGCTACGTCACGATAGGAGCTAACTTCAACACCCCAGACGGGTCTAGCTCAATTCGAGATCTCGGGCTGTTCCCCCAAATCTGCTACCATTTCGGTCCGGCAGGGAACGTCCGGCCGAGCCCGCCGAGGAACCCGCCCGCTCAGTCTATCCCGACTTTCTACCGTTGGCAACCTGACAGCAACGGCTCGGTTCCGCCAGGGGCGGTAATTGGCGGCTATTCGAGCGTGCAGTATCACTCGGGTAGTAC
>DATNMW010000185.1:0-26726 GCA_035602155.1 Bryobacteraceae bacterium
CCTGGCGGTGCTGCTGGGCGTGGCGACGGCGGCGGGCGTGTTGGGCGGAGCGCTGCTGGTAGGCGATTCGGTGCGCGCCAGCCTGCGCGATTTGGTGCTGGCTCGGCTCGGCAATACCGATTATGTGGTCGCGCGCAACGGCTTCTTTCGCGAGGCTCTAGCTTCGTCATTCAACAAGACAGGCCAAGAATCCTGTCCAATGATCGCGATTAACGGCATGGTCGCGCACCAGGCCAGCGGACGCCGGGCGCTTGGCGTGCAGATCTACGGAGTCGACCAGCGCTTCGGCGCTGCGCCGCAAGGAGAACGGATCCTGCTAACCGCCGCGCTGGCGGGCGAACTGGGCGCCAAACCCGGCGATACACTGTTGGTCCGAGTGGAGAAGCCTTCCGCCATCCCGCTCGAATCCCTGCACGGCCGGAAAGAGGATGTCGGAAAAACAATTCGGCTCACGCTGGGGACGGCCTTGCCGCGCGAGTTCTCGCTGAATCCGCAACAGGGCGATGTGCGCGCGGCGTTCGTGCCCTTGGCACGGCTGCAGAGGGAGTTGGGAGAGGTGGGGAATGTTAATACGATTCTGGTGGCGGGGGGACCGCTCCCCGACGGTCGCGCTTCGGTAACGCTCGAAGATCTGGGCATCAAAGTGCGCCCCTTGAAGGACAGCTTGTCTCTCGAGACCGACACCACTCTGGTCCCCGATGCGTTGGCCGAACGAGCCACCGCGACTGCGAAGTCACTCGGTCTGAGCACCGAACCGATATTCACCTACCTGGCGAATAGCATCCGCGCTAACGGCCGGGAGATCCCCTATTCCGTTGTTACGGCGCTAGGAGTGCAAGACGGCATCACCCTCAATCAATGGGCCGCGCACGACCTCAACGCCAAGCGAGGCGACGCGGTCTGGCTGGACTATTATGTGTGGCGGTCCGATGGCCGCCTGCACACCGAAAGCGCGCACTTCCGCCTGGCGCAAATCGTCCCCATCGCGGGCGCGGCCGCCGACCGCGACTACGCGCCGGAATATCCGGGCATTTCCGAGTCGAACAGCTTGCGCGATTGGGACCCGCCCTTCCCGCTGGATCTGCACCGTATCCGTCCGGCCGACGAGCAGTACTGGAAGCAATACCGCACCACGCCCAAAGCGTTCATCGCGCTTACGCGCGGCCAGCAGCTTTGGGGCACGCGCTTCGGCAAACTGACTTCCATCCGCATCTCGCCGCCGTCCGCCGCTTTCCCCGGCGCACTGCGCGCCGCCATCGACCCCGCGCAAATGGGACTTACAGTCAGCCCGGTGAAAGCCAGCAGCCTCGCCGCCTCCCAAGGCGCAACCGATTTCGGCGAGTACTTCGTCTACTTCAGTTTCTTCCTGATGGTTTCCGCACTATTGCTGACAGGACTATTTTTCAAGCTGGGCATTGAGCAGCGCATGCGCGAGATCGGCGTCTTACGCGCGCTCGGGTTTTCGATTTCGAAGGTCCGCTCCGTATTCCTGGTGGAGGGCGCCGCGCTGGCCGTGGCTGGTTCGGTGCTAGGGTTGCTCGGCGCGCTGGCTTACGGAGAGCTGATCGTGCTGGGCCTGCGCACCTGGTGGATCGGCGCAGTCGGCACCCGGCTGATCTCGCTGCATCCATCCGTGGCATCCTTGGCTACCGGCGCGCTAGCGGGAATCGTCACGGGCCTCGGCACGATCGCGTGGACCCTGCGCAAACTCGCGCCAGCGACGCCGCGCGGCTTGATGGCGGGCGAACAAAAGCATCATTCCCCGAACCGTCCGCTGCTGATCGGCGTCGCAGCCGGTATCCTGGCATTCGCACTGATCGGCGCCGCCCTGTGGCGTGCGCTCGATCAGACCGCCGCCTTCTTCGGAGCCGGCACACTACTCCTCATCGCAGCCCTCAGCTTTCAGTCCGCCGCCCTGAATCGGCGTTCATCGGCGTTCATCGGCGGCTTAATCACTCTGGCCTTCCGCGGCGCGACCTACCGGCCCGGCCGCAGCATTCTGTGCATTGCGCAGATCGCCTGCGCCACGTTCCTGATCGTTTCGGTGGACGCCTTCCGCCAGACTGGCGATTCCGGGGGCGCCGGCGGCTACCCGCTGATGGCCGAGTCCGTCCTGCCGCTGATACACGACCCCAACACCGCCGCCGGCCGCGAGGCCCTTAATATCCCGCCGCTCGAAGGCGTCCACTTCGTGCCTTTCCGCCTGCGGCCTGGCGACGATACAAGCTGTCTGAATCTCTACCAGCCGCGCAATCCGCGCATCCTGGCGCCTCCCGCGGCGTTTCTGCGCAACGCGCACTTCGCATTTCAGGATTCGACGCCACACACCGCGAACCCCTGGCTGCTGCTCGAATCGCAGCCGGCCGGAGGCGCAGTCCCGGCCATCGCCGACGCTAACTCCATGACGTACGTGCTGCACCGCAAGCTGGGCGAGGATTTCATCTTAAATGGGACACGTTTTCGAATTGTAGCGGCCCTGCAGAATAGCATCTTCCAGAGCGAACTGCTGGTCTCCGAAAAAAACTTCTTACGCCTGTTTCCGGACGTGGAGGGCTACCGCTTCTTCCTGTTGGACGTCTCACCCCAAAGAGCGCAGGAAGTGACCGGCACACTGGAGGAAGCCCTGTCCGATTACGGGTTCGACATCCAATCCACCGAGGCGCGGCTGGCGGGCTTTCATAAAGTCGAGAACACTTATCTCGCGACCTTCAGCAGTTTGGGCGCGCTGGGGCTGGTGCTGGGCACGGTGGGCCTCGCGGCCATTCTGCTGCGCAACGTGCTGGAGCGCCGCCGCGAATTGGCGCTGCTACGTGCGGTCGGATATCGGCCGTCTGATCTGGGCGCCATGGTGCTGATGGAGAATCTGCTCCTGCTGCTGCTGGGCCTGGCCACCGGCACTGTGTGCGCGTTGCTGGCGATTGCGCCGGCAGTTGCATTGCGTGGCGGGCAACTTCCCGTGGCGTCGCTGGGCGTGCTATTGGCAGCGGTGCTGGTGACGGGGATCGGCGCCTCGCTGGTGGCCACGCGCGCGGCTCTGCGGTCACCGCTGCTGGCGGCATTACGATCGGAGTAACCTGAATCATGCATCGCCATTTTGCGATTTGCCCCGCTGTTCTCGTGGTAGCCGCTTGGGCCGTCGCTGGGGCAGAAGATTGGCCGCAGTGGCGCGGGCCCCATCGCGACGGGGTGGCCATCGGCTTCCCGGAGCCAAAAGCCTGGCCGGAAAAGCTCACGCTTAAATGGAGAGTCACGGTGGGCGAAGGGCACGCATCGCCCGTAGTGGCCGATGGCCGGATCTACGTGCATACGCGCCAGGGCGATCGCGAGGCGGTCTCCGCCCTGCGCCCGGAGAACGGGCAGACCATCTGGCAGGAAGGCTACGCAGCGCCCTACACCATGAATCCGGCAGCCACCGGCCACGGCAAAGGCGTGAAATCGACGCCCGTGGTGCAGGATGGCCGCATCTTCACATTCGGCATCGGCGGCACGCTCTCCTGCTTCGATGCCAAGACCGGCAAGCCGCAATGGCGCAAGGAACTCGGCTCGCCCGATTTCGGCGTGGCCACCTCGCCGGTGGTCGACGGCAGCCTGGTGATCGTATACGGAGGCGGCAACACGCAAGGCGCGCTGGCCGCCTTCGATGCCGCTACGGGCGCCGAAAAATGGAGCTGGAAAGGCGACAGTCCGGCGTATGCGTCGCCCATCGTCGTGGACATCGCCGGTACCCGCCAGGTGGTGACGCAAAGCCGCAACAACATCATCGGAGTTTCGGCCGCCACGGGCGCGCTGCTGTGGCAGATTCCTTTCAAAACCGTTTACGCGCAGAACATCGTAACGCCCGCCGTGTATCGCGACACGCTGATCTTCTCCGGCATCGGCGACCCCGTGATGGGCGTGAAGGTGCTGAAGCACGGCGCGGAGTGGACCACCGAAACGGTCTGGCAAAACAAAGATTTTTCCATGTACATGAGTTCCCCCGTGGTGAGCGGCGATCTGCTGTTCGGATTCACAGAGCGCAAACGCGGGCAGTTCTTCTGCCTGAGGCCAAGCGACGGCACCATGTTGTGGACATCCGACGGCCGGCAAGGGGATAACGCGGCCCTTGTGGCGGCAGGATCCGTCTGGCTGATTCTCACGCCCGACGCCAACTTGATCGTGGCGCGCCAAAGCAGCAAGGCCTTTGAACCGCTGCGCAAATATTCCGTGGCCGACAGTCCCACTTGGGCGCATCCTGTGGTTCTTGGCCACGGTATCCTGGTCAAAGACGCCACCAACCTGGCGCTATGGGATCCGTCATGAGACTGCTCGCGGCTCTACTGGCTGGTGTGGCGCTCCAGGCCGCGTCGCTCGAATGGCCGCAGTTCGGCGGCCCGCACCGTAATTTCACATCCGACGCCAAAGGCCTGGCCAACTCCTGGCCGGCGTCGGGTCCGAAGGAACTGTGGAGCCGCGATCTGGGCGAGGGATACTCCGGCATCGCGGTGGATGGCGCGACGCTCTAT
Source organism: Bryobacteraceae bacterium (assembly GCA_035602155.1). Lineage (GTDB taxonomy): Bacteria > Acidobacteriota > Terriglobia > Bryobacterales > Bryobacteraceae > Bog-159. Next base: position 4,503 of record DATNMW010000185.1, read on the forward strand.
ACCATGTATCGGCGCGGTTCCGATGAGGTCACACTGGCCGCCTCCACCGCCACCGGCAAGACCATCTGGGAATACACGGAGAATGCGTCCTTCCGCAGCGGCATGGCCATGGAGAATGGCGCGGGTCCGCACGCCACGCCGCTGGTCACCGCCGATGCCGTGTACGCCGTGGGCATCCTGGCGCACCTGGTCTGCTTGGATAAGAAGACGGGGCACGTGCTTTGGTCGCACGATCTCTGGCGCGAGTTCGACGGCACTCCGATGGACCGCGGATATTCGGTCAGCCCTATCGCCTGGAAAAACACGGTGATCATGAAGGTGGGCGGCGCGGGTCACGCGCTGATGGCCTTCAACCAGAAGGACGGCAAAGTCGTCTGGCAGAAACAGGATTTCGCGAACTCGCCGTCTTCGCCGATCCTGATTAAGGTGGATGGGCAGGACCAGCTTGTCGCTGTAATGGGCGATGAGGTCGTCGGAATCAATCCGGACTCGGGCGACCTGTTGTGGAAGCATCCGCACACCACCAGTTGGCATCTCAACATCGCCCTGCCACTGTGGACCGGCGACAATACGCTGTTCGTCTCCTCGGCGTACAACGGCGGATGTGTGGCGCTCGAACTGCACGTGGTGAATGGCAAGACGCAGGTGAAGGAACTCTGGAGCAATAACCGCATGCGGGTGCACATCGGGAACCTGCTGCGCATCGGCGACACGCTGTATGGATCGAGCGGCGATTTCGGACCGGCCCCGCTGACCGCGCTGGACGCGAAGACGGGCAAGGTGCTGTGGCAGGACCGTACGTTTCCCAAGGCTACATTCTTGTATGCCGACGGCAAGGTGATCGCGGTGGATGAGGACGGCAACCTATCGTTGGCCACCGTTTCGCCGGCCGGGTTGAAGGTGTTGTCGCGCGCCGAGTTGCTGCGCAGCAATGCCTGGACCGCGCCGGCATTAGTGGGGACCGCATTGTATGTGCGGGATCGGCATAGTTTGATGGCGCTGGATCTGCGGTAGGCGCTCAACGAATCACCGCGCCGATGGGCTTGCCCAGCATACCGGGGTAGCTGTCCGCGCCGATACCCAGCAACTCCAACGCCGTGGGCGCGATATCGCGCTGGCGATACGAATCCGTGTGGGCGGCTTCCCCCCTGGCCGGCGTATCTGGTCCGATCACGGCGATCCAGATCTGATCGGCGCCTTTCACGTCTTCGCCGTGGCCATGCCAGTCGTCCAACGTGCCGCCGCGTCCGTGATCGCAGGTCACAATCAGCGTGGTGGAATCGCGGTACACGGGCGAGCCTTGCACCCATGTCCAAAGCTCTTGCAGCGCGCCGTCCAAGAATTGAATGGATCTGAGTACCTGATCGTAGCGGCGGGCATGCGCCCAGTCGTCGGTCTCGTCAAAGGCGATAAAGAGCACGCGCGGCTGCACGCTTTTCAAATATTCCATCGCCAGCCCGAAGGTGAAAGCGTCGTGGCGGGCGCTGTCGTCCATGTATCTGGCCTGCAATTGCAGCTTGTTCAACTCGGCCACGCGCAAATTATTCGCCGGCAGCGTGGAAGCCTCGTAACCGGCGTTGATGAAAATCTCGCCGCGACGGTTCTCGGCAATGTAGTGAAACATGTCCCACGAACCGAACACCGCCACCTTTTCCTTGGGCAGTTTCCATCGCTCCTTCACAAGCTGCAGGAAGCTCGGCGTGGGATTCTGCACGGGATCGTTCCCGCGAATCGCGTCATCCTGCGCGCGGCCGGTCAGGATCTCGGAATAGCCCGGATACGAAACCCGATAGCGATTGGTCACCTGCACGGAGCTGCCCTTGGTCAGGTTGCCGAGCACCACTCCGGATGGCGCCAGCGTGCCCCAGAAATACGGCAGCAGCGCCATGCGCCGCTCGCCGGGCTGCGGCTTCCATAGGCGATCGCGCAATTCCGGCGCGCCGGTCTCGGTCATGCCGGCGTCCTTCTGATTCATCAGGAGCGGATCGATGCCGGTGAAAAGGTCCTGCCAACGCAGTCCGTCGGCGGTGACCAGGATCAGGTTCTTCGTTTTGCGTTGCTGCGCGGCGCTGGTGGAAGTCAGTGCGACGGCCGCGCCGCAGCTTAAGAAAAATCGGCGGCGAGTCGCAGGTTCGGTCATAATTCACTCCGTCACTAACTCGTACCGATGGCTCTTGGGCTGCGCGGCGGCGCGTTGTTGAGCGACGACATCCGCCTCCAGCGTGTCCAGCGCCTCATCCGCCGCTTGCAAATGCGCAGGCGGAATGGCAATGTTGTCCAGGTTTACTCCCGCCAGCCGCCAGCGCGCGAAGTGCACCACGTTGTGCCGCAGCGTCAGATCGTGTACGGCGGCCGCCTGCTTCGCCATGGGTGTTGCCAGCGTTGCCAGGTTCACGCCCTTGGCCCACTCTTCTTTGGTGAACGTCCCAACAGCTTCGCCATCGATCTTCAACGTATAGCGGGCCGCGGCGAGGCCAGTGACCTGCAACGGCTCCTGGTCCATGGCTTCCACGAAATCCGAAGCGCGCAAGGCTAGGGCCATTACTTCGTCTTTAGCGTCGATCGGCATCGGCAGGGCTTCATCGACTTGCCTCCAGGAGAGGCGATCGCCCACCGCCAGATCTGTCACTTGCGTGTTACTGGCGCTCACGATGGCGGGTTCGGCCGCGTCGATCTCGACGGCCGTGACCGTGGCTGGCGCCTGCCATGCCTTCAGCAGCGCTTCAGCCATCAACAGGTGGCCGGCAGGGGCGGGATGCACGCGGTCGGGCAACAGCTTCCTGGCGGTCTCGGGGTCCAGTTTGTTGGCTCTCTCCAGCGCCTGAACCACAGGCCCGTTCAAATCGGCCACATCGAGTTTGTCTTCGCGGGCCAGTTCCTTGACGAATTCGCCGTAGCGCACCAGCACCTTGTTATAGCCGCCTTCGAAAGTGGGCGGGCGGGTCACGTCATCGTAGGGCGAGGGTTCAATCACAGTGATGCGAATGCCGGGCAGCGCCTCTCTTACGGCCTGCACAATGTGCCGGTATCCGGAGGCATAAGCATCGAAAATCTTCCGATCGAACGCGCGGTAGCTGCCGTCGTTCATGCCCAGCATGATGGTCATGACGTCCGGCTTGTAGGCCACCACATCGCGCGCCAGGCGCACGTCGATGGGCCCCGCGCCACCGCCGCTGACGCGGTCGCCGCCCACGCCGGAGTGTACGAAGCTAACCTTCATCCGGGGGAAGCGGGTGACCACGTAGGTCTCGACAAACGTGGTGTAGAGACGCTGGTCGGTGATGCTATCGCCATAGAAAACGACGCGGTCGCCATCGTGCAAATAGAAGCCGTCCGGCGGCGCCGCCCTCAGGAATATCGCCAACAGCAGTCCAAAGATCGCGGTTCGCCGTAGAATTTTCATGATGCCCACAGTATAGGTATAAAACGGCGTAGGCTGGTAATGATGGCTAAAGCTCCGATTCTCCTGATGGCCCCTCTTGCTCTGTTTGCCCATAACCTGATGCCCGTGCCGGCGAAGCTGCAGGCGGGAGCGGGACGCATGCGCATCGACCGGAATTTCGCCTTCGTGCAGTTGACCGGATTTCGCGAGCCGCGCCTGGAGGCCGCCGCCGCGCGGCTGGTGGAGCAAGTAGCGCGTAAGACCGGAATTCCCATGGCGCCAGGCATCGGAGTACATGCGCCGGAGGCTCCGCTGGTGGTCTATTGCGATCATGCCGGCGCGCCCGTGCAATCCGCGCAGGAAGATGAATCCTACAGGCTCACCGTCACGCCTTTGGGCGCGCGCCTGGACGCGCCCAATCCGCTGGGCGTGCTGCGCGGCATGCAGACCTTCCTGCAACTGATCGATCTCGATGCGGGCGGTTTTGGCGCGCCTGCGGTCACCATCGAGGACCAGCCGCGCTTCCCGTGGCGTGGCCTCATGCTGGATGTAGCTCGGCACTGGATCCCGCTCGAAGACGTGAAGCGCACGCTGGACGGTATGGCTGCCGTGAAGCTGAACGTGTTCCACTGGCACCTCTCGGAGAATCAGGGTTTCCGCATCGAGAGCAAGCGCTTCCCGAAGTTGCAGGAGATGGGCTCCGACGGCCAATACTATACGCAGGATCAGGTGCGCGAGGCGATCGCCTACGCGCACGACCGCGGCATTCGCGTGATTCCGGAATTCGATATGCCCGGCCACGCCACCGCCTGGTTCGTAGGCTATCCGGAACTGGCCAGTGCGCCCGGGCCCTACCGGATCGAGCGGCAGTGGGGCATTTTCGATCCGGCCATGGACCCCACACGTGAGGAAACCTACCAATTTTTGGACGCATTCATCGGCGAGATGGCCGCGCTGTTCCCGGATGAATACTTCCATATCGGCGGCGATGAAGTGAACGGCAAGCAGTGGGATGCTAATCCGCGCATTCGGGAATTCATGCGCGCGCAGGGGATCAAAGGCAATGAAGAACTGCAAGCGTATTTCACGCGGCGCGTGCAGGCCATCGTGGCGAAGCACGGCAAGAAGATGATCGGCTGGGATGAGATTCTGAGCAAGGACATGCCGCACAGCGTGCTGGTGCAATCGTGGCGCGGGCAGAAGGCGCTGGCGGATGCGGCGCGGCAGGGCGTCGGCGGGATCTTGTCGAACGGATATTATTTGGACCTGGGCTACTCGGCGGCGCATCACTACGCGGTCGATCCGTTGGGCGAGGCCGCGGCGGATCTCACCGAGGAGCAGAAGCGGCTGGTGCTGGGCGGCGAAGCTTGCATGTGGTCCGAATTCGTAACTCCGGAGTTGCTGGATACGCGCGTCTGGCCGCGCATGGCGGCTATCGCGGAGCGTTTCTGGTCGCCGCAAAATGTGACGGACGTGGCCGATATGTACCGCAGGCTGGGCGCGGTGAGCCGGGTTTTGGAATGGCTGGGCCTCACGCATGTTTCGGAGTACGAGGAGATGCTGGCGCGGCTGGCGGGCGGCGGTCCGGTGGCGCCCGTACGCACACTGGCGGACGTGGTTGAGCCGGTGAAAGACTACGCGCGCGAAGAGGCGCATCCGTACGACCGCTTTTCGCCTCTGAACCGTTTGATCGATGCGGCGCGCCCCGATAGCGCAACCGTACGCACGTTCGCCGCCCTCGTGGACCGGATGGGGGCAGAGGATCTGCAGCGGATCCGCGAATGGCTGACTCTGTGGCGGGACAACCACGCGCGCCTGGCGCCGGCGCTGGCGAATTCTGCGCTGCTCGCCGAAGACGCGGAGATCTCTCGGGATCTGTCGGCCATCGCGGAGGCCGGTTTGCAGGCGCTCGACCGTTTGCAAAGCACCCAGCCTCGCGACCCGGCATGGATTACAGAGAAAAGAGAGCTGCTGGACCGCGCCAAACGGCCGAAAGCCGAACTGCTGTTGAGCGTCGAGCCGCCCATTCGCAAGCTGATCGAAACCGCGCGATAGCACCTGAGCAAGGGCCGCCAACCCGCGCCTGCTAAAGCTCCGGTGGCCAGCGGCCGATAAGCACTGTATGAACTGTATCAGGCTGATGCAGGCCATCGCGTGTATCGTGCTGTGTAACGCAGCCGTTCGGGAAGTCTCGCAACCGGCGCTTGCGGCGGACGATACCCAGGCTGCGCCGGCGCAAGTCCCAGACGGGACCGTAGCACTCTCGCTCGACCAATGCCTGGATACCGCTTTCCAAAAGAATCATCGCCGCCCGGTCTCGAAATTCGCCATCGTTCTGGCGGAGGCCCAGCACCGCCAAGCCTTGGCCGGCTACTGGCCGCAGGTCGACGCCAAAGCCGGTTATGAACGCCTCAGCGATCCGCTCAACTTTGTTTTCCCCGCGAGCAGCATCCAGATTCCCGCGCAGTCCGTCAGCGTTCCGGGCGGAACCATGGTGGTCACGATTCCGGCCAACGCGTTCGCGCCTGGATTTCCGGCGAGTAGTATTCAAATGCCGGTCAACTTTCCGGGCCAGACCTATAAGACCGGAGCCCAAACGTTTCCGATCCCGGAGCAGAACGTTAAGGTCCTAGACCAGAATATGGTCAGCGGGATGCTGCATGTGGACTGGCTGTTGTGGGATGGCGGGATGCGGAAAGGGCTGCGGGAGCAGTCCGCCGCCAATGTCGCGATGATGCGCGAAGAGGCCCGGCGCACGGACCTGGAAATCGCCGACAGTGTAACCCGGATGTACTGGGGCGCGGTGCTGGCGCGGCAGCTTAGCCGCCTCGGCCAAGACACGCTGGCGCGCATGGAGTCCACCCTGCAGCTCACCGAGACCATGTATAAGGGAGGCGCCGGTAAAGTCACCCGGTCCGACTACCTGGACAACTCCGTCATGGTCGAGACGGTGCGATCGCTGGTGGCGCAATTGCAGAAAAACGAAGTCATGTCCCAGGCGGCTTTGGCCAACACCATGGGGCTCGCCTGGAATGCCAGCGTCCAGCCATCCGCCGAGGAGATTCCCTTCGCACCCGCGGCGCAGAACCTCGATCAGTTGGTCGACGTCTCGTATCAGTTCAACCCGGATTGGGAGAAGCTGGGGGATGCCATGCGTGCGCTCCAAGGCGCGGTCACCACCGCCAGGAGCGGGTACTACCCCAAACTCGCGTTGACTGGAGAACTCCATCGCTGGTGGAACGGAGGTTACAACGCCGGCCTGGCGACAGGCCAGAACCAGCAAGGTTGGACGGCCGGCGTGGGCTTGGAGATCCCAGTATTCGACGGTCTCCTGACCCGCAATCGGGTCGGCGAAGCGATCGCCCGGCTCAATCAGCTCAAAGAAACCCAATTCCTCTTGCGGGATGGAATCGCACTTCAGATCAAGGATCTGGTGCTGGGCCTGGACGCCGCCGCCAAGTCCGGAAGGGCCAGCTTGGCCGCCATGCGGTCCGCACAGGAAAACCGCGATCTCAACGAGCGGGCTTACCGGGAGGAGTTGGTCGAAACCGAGAAGGTGATCCGGTCGCAATTGGTGGAGGCGCTCATGTCGGCGCAGCATTGCAAGGCGCGCTACGACTACGCCGCCGTCTTGTCGCAGCTTAGCTTGGCGGTGGGCAAGGAGATCGGCGAGAGGCTGGCGCCGGCCCGGTGAGACTGCGCGGGCAAAGCAGGTGGTGCGCGTACTGCCTCGCGGCCGGGCTGCTGGCCTGGTCCGCTCTTCCGTTCGCCGCGGCGGGCGGCGAGCATTCCGAAGGCGATGCGCAGCCCGGCCTCCGCATGGCCATTTCAGAAACCGTCGCCGGAGAAGTGAACGAAAACGATCTACGGATTGCAATTAAGACTTGGGCCGAAACGGTCGCCCGGCAGACCGGCGTACGTATCGAGCCGGAATTGTGTACCACCGCGCAACTGTTGCAGAGAATTCGGAACCACCAAGTAGATGCGTTTTCCCTCAATATCCTCGAATTCATGCGCGTATCCAGCTATGCGGATCGCGAAATCGTGGTGGACGAAGCCGAGCTGCCGGACGGATCGGAGTATCTGTTGCTGGTTCACCAGTCCAGTGGCATTCAGAGTCTGGCGGACCTGCGCGGGCGGACCCTGCTGCTATACGAGAACACGCGCACATGCCTGGCGAGAATCTGGCTGGAGATTCTGCTGGGGTCCGCGCACCTTGGTACCGTGGACACCTTCTTCGGCAGACTGGAAAGCAACCCGAAGCTATCGCGCGTGGTGTTGCCGGTTTTCTTCCGGCACGCTGACGCGTGCCTGGCAACCCGGCGCGGTTACAAAACCATGTGCGAACTGAATCCACAGCTTGCCAAGCAATTGCATATTCTGGCGGCATCTCCCAAGCTGTTGACGACTTTCACTGCCTTTCACAAGGACAGTCCGGCGGAAAGCAAGCGCAGATTTCTGGCGGCCATCACGGATCTGAACAAGACCGTTGCGGGCCGTCAGGCCCTGATGTTGTTTGGAAGCACGCGGCTGGTGCAAACGGACGTTGCCGCGTTGCGCACCGCCCTGGATCTACTGCATGCTTATGACCGGCTCAAGGGAAAGGCGCCCGCCGCCGGACAGTAACCGGGGCGGTGATGAAGGATGCACGAATTGTGAAGAAGCGGTTCACCGGCGCATGGGCGAAGGTCCGGCGGCGCCTCCGGTTCCGTGCCCCCAGAGGAATCACGGCACGGATTTCGGGGCTTTCCTGGACTATCGCGCTATTCAGCCTGATGGTCTTCGTAGGCGCCAGCATCCCGGAGCAGAAGCACGAGATCGAAGACAACCTTCGTTCGAAGGCGCACGGCATTGCCGCCTCGCTGCAGGAAGGATTGGCGGGCGCGGCGGTCACCGAAGACTATAGCGCCTTGGTAGAACAGTGCATGCAGGCGCTGGCCGCGGACGATTCAATCGATTTTCTGTTGATCGCCAAGGACGACGGATTTTCCATCGTCGTCGAAAAGGGGGGCTGGCGCACCGCGCAATTGGGAGCATTCTGGAGACCACGGGAGCGTGCGCCCGCCGGCGGTATAGAAGTAGTGCCGTTATTCGGGGTCCGCATCTTCCACTTTGCCATGCCTTATGACTTTTCTACGATGCCTTGGGGATGGATTCACGTCGGCCTATCTTTGAAAGCCTACGACCACGGGGTCGCCCGGCTGTATCAACGCACCGGAGCGCTGGCTGTCGTATGCGTCGCCGGCAGCCTGCTGGCCTCGGTGATTTTCGCCCGGCGCCTGGTCCGTCCGATGGTGCGCCTGCAGGACATGGCCGGGAGGATCGCGCAAGGAGATCTGTCCGCCCGCGCCTCGATCCGCAGCGCGCAAGAGATCGAGGGGCTGGCGCAATCGTTCAATACCATGGCGGATGCGCTGTGGCAGCGCGACAAGATTCTCGAAAGCATTCGCTTTGCCGCGCAACGGTTTCTGAGCGCCGAGGCCTGGCAAACCGTAATTCTGGAAGTGCTATCGAAGATCGGCGACGCGGCCCAGGTCAGCCGTGTCTTCCTGCTGGAGAACCGGGCCGCGCAGGAGGAGGGGCTGGTGGGCACGGTCTTGCACGAGTGGGTCCGGCCCGGCATCCCTTGCCGGACCTGCGGACCCGGACAGGCCGAATTGCGCTGGACCGGTGCGGATTGGAGGCGATGGGCAGGATCTCTGGGACGCGGAGAGGTGGTCTTGTTCGAAGGGGACGGCCCGGAAGGGGCCGGGCGCGGCTCGGCTCCGGCGTCGCGGTCGTCCATACTGGTCCCCATCGAAGTGGGTGGCCAGTGGTTTGGCGTGCTGGGCTTCGACGATTGTGTCCGCGTGCGTGCCTGGAGCGATGCCGAGCGGGACAGCTTCCGCTCGGCCGCCGGTATGTTGGGGGCCGCCATCACCCGGCAACAGGCGCAGGAGTATGTGGACAATATCCTGCGGTCCATGGGCGAGTCCCTGTTGGTGATGGATCCGGAATGGCGGATTCAGCGGGTAAACCCCAGCGCCCTGCGCCTGCTGGGGTACACCGAGGAGCAATTGGTGGGGCAGCCCTTCAGCCGGATCGTGGACGGCGACGTACCTGTGAACACTATTGCCATCGAGCGAACCTACCGCACTAGCGCCGGCCACCCGATACCGGTGCTGTTATCTTCCGCCGAGCTGCGCAGTGGGCCGGGCTCGCTCGTTGGATACGTGTGCCTGGCGCAGGAATTGACCGATCTCAAGCGTACGCAAGCCGAGTTGGTGCGCGCGCGGGACGCCGCCGAAAATGCCAATCGGACCAAGAGCGTCTTCCTGGCCAACATGAGCCACGAACTGCGCACGCCCTTGAACGCCATCATCGGCTACAGCCAGATGCTGCGCGAAGACTGTATCGGGCCCGAACAGCCCGAGGTGCTCTCCGACCTGGAGAAGATCGAGCGCTCCGGCCATATCTTGCTGGGCATCATCAACGACATCCTGGATCTGTCCAAGATCGAGGCCGGCCGCGAGACGGTCAAAGCGCAGACGTTCGATATCGCCGCGGTGCTGCAAGATGTCTCGAACGCCGTCCAGCCGCTAGCCCGGCAACAGGGCAATGTGCTCGAAATCGATTGTCCCGACGCCGCCCGGATGATTTGCGCGGACCTGTCCAAATTCCGGCAGAGCCTGTTGAACCTGGTGAATAACGCCATGAAATTCACCGAGCGCGGCCGGGTCTCGGTAACCGTCAACAGGCGGCTTGCCGCGGACGGCGAGTGGACCGAAGTGCACGTCTCCGACACCGGCATCGGAATCGGCCGGGAGCACCTGGACAAACTCTTCCAGCCCTTCTCGCAGGTGGACTCCTCCGCCACCCGGAAATACAACGGCACAGGTTTGGGATTGGCGATCACCAAGAAGTTTTGCCAGATGATGGGCGGCGACATAGCCGTTGAAAGCGAGCCTGGACGCGGCTCCCGCTTTTCGATCCGGCTGCCGGCCGGGCGGCGGCCTATCCGCGGAGCGGCCGCATTGGGGACGGACGGAGCTTGAAATGTGCCGAATACTGTTGGTGGAGGATAACGAGTTGAACCGCGACATGCTCACCAGGCGGCTGCGCCATCGCGGCTATGAAGTCGCCCTGGCGGTGAACGGCCAGCAGGGCCTGGAAATGGCGCGCAGCCGGCAACCCGACATCGTGCTGATGGATCTCAGCCTGCCGGAGATCGACGGCTGGCAAGTGGCCCGCATCCTGAAGAACGATGCCGCTACCCGCTGCATTCCGGTGGTGGCGTTGACCGCGCACGCTATGCTGGGGGACCGGGAGAAAGCTTTGGAGGCGGGTTGCGACGACTACGCCACCAAACCGGTTGACTTGCCGCACCTGATGGGCATGATCGAGCGATTGACTGGCCGGCCGCGCGCGGCGGACCGTCCTTAGGATGAACAAACATGAACGAGAATAACCATTTGCTGCTGGTCGACGATGAAGCGCTGAGCCGCGATATGCTCTCGCGGCGACTCCGACACCATGGACTTCGGGTGGACGTGGCCGCCGACGGCCCTGCGGCACTCCGATATATCGCTGCGCATCCTCCGGATCTGGTGCTGCTCGACAGCATGATGCCGGGCATGACCGGCGTGGAAGTATTGCAGTCGTTGCGCGCCACGTACACCCCGGGCCAATTGCCGGTAATCATGGTGACCGCCTTAACGGACAGCGATAACGTCGTCGAAGCACTTCGCCTGGGCGCCAACGATTACATCACCAAGCCCGTGGATTTCCCAGTCGCCCTGGCGCGCATTCAAGTCCAACTGGCGCGCAAAGCCGCTGGAGGCGCTCTGCGCCAGAGCGAGGAACGTTATGCCCTGGCGGCGCTTGGCGCCAACGTTGGTCTGTGGGATTGGGACCTCCTGTCCGGGCGGATCTACTACTCCGCCCGTTGGAAGGCCATGCTCGGGTACGCGGACGCCGAAATTGGGGAGAGCCCCGACGAGTGGTTCGCGCGGGTGCATCCCGAGGACCAGGAAAGGCTCCGTGAGCTGACGCGGGCGGCTCAAGGCGGCGCGTCTTGCGGAGCGTTTGAATGCGAGCATCGCGTGCGGCACCGGGACGGATCCTCTCGCTGGATGCGTTGCCGCGGCGCGGCTGTACAGGATGCCCACGGCCGGGCCGTCCGGATGGCTGGATCGATGAGCGACGTCACCACGAGCAAGGTCCTCGATCCGCTCACTGGATTGGCGAACCAGGTCCTATTTGGACCGTCTGGAACAGGAATTCGCCGCGTTTGGCGCGAACCCGGACGCGCAATTCGCGGTCATGCTCCTGGATATCGACCGGTTCAAGCTGATCAACGACAGCTTGGGACATTCGGCCGGCGACCAGTTGCTGGTAGCCATGGCGGGGCGCCTGGTGCAGGGGTTGCGCACGGGCGATTCCAACGCGGGGTCCACCTGCCGGGACTTGGCCGCGCGGTTTAGCGGCGACGGGTTTGCGGTGCTGTTGTGCGACTTGTCCGACCCGGCGGAAGCGGTGCAAGTGGCGCAACGCATCTTGGCGGAACTGCGGGAATCCTTCGGGTTGTCCGAACGCGAAATCTTCTGTACCGTAAGTATCGGCATCGCGCCGTGCGCGTCGGCGTATCGGTCCGCGGCCGACATGGTGCGCGATGCCGACACGGCCATGAACACGGCCAAGAGCAAGGGACGCTCCCGCTGCGGAATCTTCGACGACACCATGCGTACCCGCGTGATGGAGCGCTTGCAACTGGAGAACGACCTTCGCCACGCGGTCCAAAACCATGAGTTGTCCCTCAATTACCAGCCGAAAGTCCGGCTCGCCGACCGCCGCATCTGCGGCTTCGAAGCCTTGGCGCGATGGCGCCACCCGCAGCGCGGCTGGATTCCGCCCACCGAATTCATACCGGCGGCCGAGGAGACCGGCTTGATTCACGAGCTGGACATGTGGGTCTTACTCCAAGCCTGCTCCCAAATGAAACGTTGGCATACTGCGTACCCTTGCGACCCGCCTTTGGCCATCAGCGTGAATCTTTCGCCCAGCCAGTTTGCGCAACCGGATCTCGTCGAGCAGATCGCGGCGGTGTTGAAGGAGACCGGGCTGGAGCCGCCCAGTCTGCAATTGGAGATCACCGAAGGCGTGCTGAAGGATGACCACGAATTTGCCCGCGACATCCTGGAGCGCTTAAAACTGCTGGGAGTCGGACTGAAAATCGACGATTTCGGAACCGGCTATTCGAGCCTGGCCTGCCTGGCGCAGCTTCCCTTCGACACGTTGAAGATCGACCGGTCGTTTACCCTGCAGCTGGAGGGTGGCGATTGCAATGCAAAGATCGTAAGATCCATCCTGGACATGGCCCATACGCTGGGGATGGAAGTAGTTGCCGAGGGCGTGGAAGACAACCAACAGATCGCGCGTCTGATATCCATGGGATGCGAGTTCGGCCAGGGATTCTTCTTTTCGAAGCCGGTTTCCGCGGAAGATGCGGATCTCCTGGTGGCTGCCATGATGGAGACTCCCGTTGCCGCGCATCCACTGCTTCTAGCCACGGTCCTGCCCGCGCAGACACAAGACCCTGTCGACAGGCCGCAAGATTTCGGTTGCAAATAAGATAGCTGCATCTTATACTATAGTTGCGAAAGCTATGCGGACGGTTGTGGCATCAATGTTGGTTGCGTTCCTTGTGGGCGTGGCCGCGCTATGTCCCGCCGTGGCCTGTCCCCTCTCGGCGGCTTCTCCGGTCCAATCCGGGTGCTGCAGCAAGCCCGCGAAGACGGCCCCCGATTGCCCCTATTCGATTCTGGCAAAGAGTAAGACGGCCCCGGCCGCAGTGCATGCGAAATGGATTGGCGCCATTGTCCATACCGAGCGCAGAGCCGCACTTTCCCTTGCCGGTCCGGCTGCCGGGGCGCCATCCCGCGTGGCCGTCCTCTCCGGTCTCTACCTGCGCAATCGCGTTCTCCTGATCTAAAACCGCGCCCAGTTCGCAGGCGCGTCTTCACTTAGGTCCGAAAACTCTACGAAAGGAGAGCCATCATGAAAAAGATAGCGATTAGTGTGCTCAGCCTGGCGGCTGTGTTGTTGCTGACCCTGTCGCCCGCGCTGGCGCTGGCTTCCAGCGATTGCTGCAACGGACAATCCTGCTGCGGCCAGGCATGCTGCCATAACCGTCGGTAGAACAGGCCTCCTGGCCTGTCCAGCGGGGCGGCATCGCCGGTTAAGCCGGCCGTCCGCCCCGCCTGTTACCATCGGAAGCGGGACCCAGCCGTGAAGACCGTCTTTCACGTGGACATGGACGCGTTCTTCGTGTCCGTCGAGGAGCTATTCGATCCTGCGCTCATAGGCAAGGCCGTGGTCGTGGGCGGCCGGCCGAATGAGCGCGGCGTGGTGTCCGCGGCGTCGTACGAAGCGCGCAGGTTCGGCGTGCATTCGGCCATGCCCCTGCGCACCGCAGCGCGACTGTGCCCGCACGCCATATTCGTAGACGGCCACCCCACCCGCTACCGCGATTATTCCGCGCGCGTGCGCGAAGTGCTGAACCAATTTTCGCCGCTGGTCGAGATGGCTTCCATCGACGAAGCCTACCTGGATATGACCGGCACGGAGCGCTTGCATGGTCCGCCGCTGCGCGCCGCCCATGCGCTGCACCAGGCCATGAAGGCCCAGACCCGGCTCAACTGTTCCATCGGCATCTCCACCGCGCGCCTGGTCGCCAAGGTCGCTTCCGATCAAGCCAAACCCAATGGCGTGTTGTGGATCGTGCCCGGCACGGAGGCCGCGTTTCTGGCGCCGCTGGACGTGCGTAAGATTCCAGGGGTGGGCAAGGTTACCGAGAAGAATCTGCATATGCTCTCGATCCGAAAAGTCGGCGATCTGGCGCACCTGGACCACCGCTTCCTTGAAGAGCGCTTCGGCAAGTGGGGATTGGCCCTATCCGGCAAAGCGCGCGGCTTGGATGCGGGCGGGTGGTTCGATGCCGAAATCGGCGCGAACTCCGATCCTAAATCGATCAGCCACGAGCATACCTACAACGAGGACACCAGCGATGTCGCGGTGCTCGAATCCACCCTGGCGCGGCTTTCCGAAATGGTTGGCCGCCGCTTGCGGGAAAACGGCCTGCACGCGCGCACTTTGCAGCTCAAACTGCGCTATTCGGATTTCTCGACTATCACGCGCGCCCATTCCGTCGAACGCCCCACGCAGATCGATACCGAGATCTTCGACGAAGCGCGCGCGCTGTTCCTGAGGAATTGGAAGCCCGGCGCGCGCGTCCGCCTGCTGGGCGTGCAGGCATCGTCTTTTGAAGAAGTCCAAGAACAGTTGGACCTGTTGGACGAGGGCAGGCACGAACGCTGGCAGCAGGCCCTGGCCGCCGCCGACCGGTTGCGCGATAAGTATGGCGACTCCGCCGTCTCGCTTGCCGCCGGGATGAAGGGCGGCTTCCGCGAGCGCACGCATGATGCGCAGACACGGAGACGCGGGGACACGGAGACGCGGTGACGCCGCATGTCCTGGCCACGACCTACATACCCGTTGCGGAGGGTTCCAACGCCCGCGCGTTTGGAGATTGACAGTTGGTATGGCCAGGTGTACATTTACGTCGGCGGGTCCTTGCCGGTTGGAACGAACCTAGTTGCGTTCAGATATCTGTTCGATAAGGAACGATTCGAGCGGAGTTGCGACTGCGACGAGTCTGGGCCGTCGAATGGTGGTAGAGACGCGGCAACGCGGCGGCACAGTACACTGGGGGAGTGCCGGCGCGCATTCACATCATTGGCGGAGGTCTCGCGGGCTCGGAAGCGGCCTGGCAGATCGCCGAAGCCGGACTCACGGCCGTGCTCCACGAAATGCGCCCCGTACGGCAGACGGCGGCGCACCAGACGGATCGCCTCGCGGAGCTGGTCTGCAGCAATTCCCTCAAGTCCGAGCAGGAAGACTCGGCGCCTTGGCTGCTGAAGCAGGAATTGCGGCGCTTGGGATCGGTGGTGCTGCGGGCAGCGGCGATGGCCCGCGTTCCGGGCGGCCATGCGCTCACGGTAGACCGCGACATTTTCGCGGCGGAGGTGACCCGCGCCGTCACCGCGCATCCGCGCATCGAAATCCGCCGCGAGGAGGTGCGCGAAGTGCCGGACACCGGCCTCGCCGGCATTACCGTCATTGCCACCGGCCCCCTGACCAGCGACGCGCTAGCCGGGGAAATCGCGCGTCTCACCGGTTCCAACCGCCTGTTCTTCTACGACAGCATCAGCCCGATCGTGGAAGCCGATTCGGTCGATCAAAGCATCGCCTTCCGCGCTTCGCGCTACGACAAATCGCTTGACGGCACCGCGGATTACGTCAACTGCCCATTCGACCGTTCGCAGTACGAAGCCTTCGTGGACGCCCTGCTGGCCGCCCAGTCCGTCACCTCACACATTACGGAGGACGTTCCCTACTTCGAAGCCTGCCTGCCCATCGAAGAACTGGCCCGCCGCGGCCGCGATACGTTGCGCTTCGGTCCCATGAAGCCCATGGGATTGATCGATCCGCGCACCGGCCACCGTCCCTGGGCCGCCGTGCAGCTCCGTCAGGAAAACCTGCGCGCCGATAGTTTCAACCTGGTCGGATTCCAGAATCATTTGAAATTTGGCGAGCAGGCCCGCATCCTGCGCATGATTCCCGGGCTGGAGCATGCCGATTTCCTGCGCTTCGGCCAGATTCATCGCAACACCTACATCAACGCGCCGGCGCTGCTCACGCCCACCCTGCAGTTGCGCGCGCGGCCTGAAGTCTTTTTCGCCGGGCAGATTTCCGGCGTGGAGGGCTACGTGGAAGCCATCGCCACCGGGCTGATGGCGGGCCTGCATGCAGTGGAACTCGCAGGCGGCGGACGTCCCGAGCCGTTCCCGCGGGAGACCGCGCTGGGTTCGCTCTGCCATTACATATCCGGCGCCGATCCGCGGAACTATCAACCGGCGAATATCACGTTCGACCTGCTGCCGCAACTCGATGAATCCACCCGTCAGCGGCTGCGGCACGACAAGCACGCCCGCCACGCGGAAGTCTGCCGGCGGGCCGCCGAAGCCATGGACCAACATCTGCACTCGCATGTCTGAACTCGAACGCGAAATCGTACGTTACCTCGCGGAGCTGGCCCGCGCGCAAGCCTCGCCGCACACGCTCGAATCCTACGGCTGCGACTTGCGCCAGTTTTTGGAATTCTTCACCCCGCCCGAAAGCGATCCGCCCGCGCCCCCCCAATTAGGCGTGCTCGAAATCCGCGAGTGGCTGGCGGACCTGTATGGCCGGCAACTTACCTCCGTATCCATCCGGCGCAAGCTGGCGGCTGTGCGTTCGCTGTTCCGTTTTCTGTCGCGCGAGGGGCTGATCCCCATGAATCCGGCGCGGCTGGTGCGCACGCCCAAGGCCCCCAAGACCCTCCCGGACGTGATGACCGCGGAGCAGGTGAACGGCCTCATCGACGCGGTGGCCGCGGACAAATTCGAACGCCCGCATCCCGCCCGCGACCGCGCCATTTTCGAGTTTCTCTACGGCTGCGGCGTACGCGTGAGCGAGCTGGTAGGGCTGAATCTGGAGGATGTCGATCGCGCCGAGCGCTGGATTCGCGTGCGCGGCAAAGGCAAGAAAGAGCGCCAGGTGCCGTTCACCTCGCAGGCCGCCGCCGCCCTGGACCGCTACCTGCCGCAGCGGGGCGCGGCGCCCCAGCAGCGCGCCGTCTTCTTGAACCACCGCGGCGGACGTCTCACCGCGCGCGGAGCCGGCGGCATCGTCAAGCTCTACGGCATACTGGTGAACGGTGACTCTTCCATTCATCCGCACGGTTTCCGCCACGCCTACGCCACGCACCTGCTGGCCGACGGCGCGGATCTGCGCGCCATTCAGGAGTTGCTGGGCCACGCGCGCCTTTCGACTACGCAAAAATACACGCAGGTTTCGCTCACCGATCTGATGGAGGTCTATGACCGCGCCCACCCCAAAGCCTGACGAGCCCGGCAAAAAGCCCCCGTCGCGCCGGTTCCATATCCCGTCTGGCGCCGCGCTAACCCTCAGCGCCGGCCTGGCCTTCGCGATCTTCGCCGTGGCCCTGATCCGCGTGCTGCCGTCGCCGCACTCGAAGGCCGACTACTTGATCGTGGGCACGCTGGCCACGTTGGCGGCGCTCATTACAATATTTGCGGGGTTGGTCATGGGACGGCGGAAGCGCTAAAGCAGACGCCGGCGGCTAGAATTGAGGCCGCCTTGAATGAGATTGGCGTCGTTCCAAAACAGCGTGGATTTATCGTCGTCCGGAAGGCCCGTGAAAACGGGCTTGCTTCCTGGCTGCGGAAATACTCTCAATCATGGCCGAATCGACCCTAACTTATCAAAGGGAATGTGGGGCGCTGGCTTCTGACGCATGTGGTCATCCGTCACGGCGACACGCGACGATAAACCAGCACCCCCACCGCCCCGCCGTCCGGCGCGTCAGCCGACTTTCCCGCCCCGATCGTCTTGATTCGAGTGTCGTCCAACTTGAAGTGCTGTACCAGATATTGCCGCACCACCGCGGCGCGCGCCGCCGTGAACTGGCGTTCTTTATCCGTGTCGCCTTTCATATCCGAGTAGCTCGCCACCACGGCAAGACCGAATGTATTCTGTTCCAGAAAATGGCCTGCTTCATCCAGCGGCTTGCCATTCTTGAGTTTGGCGCTATCGGCCTTATCGAACAGCTTGGCCGCGCGATAGCCGAAGCTCTGGTTGGGGGCGGAGGCCGGCAGTTCCGGGATTGCGTTCCGCTTCAATTCGTCGGCGTCTTCATAACCGCGATTCTTGAAGAATCCGCGCAGCAGAAAGTTGTGCTTCAGCGCTTCGGTATCCTCCTGCAGATTCGTAGCGGCCTCGTTCACGTGCCGATAGACCGCCTTATTATTGAGCAGCGCCCCCACGCTGCCCTTTCCGTCGTTCAGCTTCGAACTGATCGATTGCAGGTTACTGGCGGTTTGGTTCACATTCTGCATCGCCCCTTGCGCGGAATCCAAAATCCCATTTGTCTTCTTGATCAAGTCCGAAATCTCCAGCGGAGGCTCCGCGCCGATGCTATCGCCGTCCTTCACCCCAGGCGCGCCCGGCGATCCGAACGCGACCTCCACATATTGATCTCCAAGCAGCCCCTCGGTTCGGATCGAAGCCACCGAGTCCTTCTTGATTACTCCGTGCGAGCCGGTCCGCATGTCCATTTCGACGCGAACCTTTTGATCCGGCCGCTGCGGAAGGACGATCCGGTGCACCGTACCTTCGTGCACCCCTCCTGCCCGCACCGCGGCGCCCACTTCAAGCCCGGCAACGGTTTGAAAATCGGCGTTCAACCGGTAAGTCTGCGTGAACCGCAACTGGCTGTTCCCGATGCGGAAAATGCCGATTCCGAAAATGAGCAGCGTCCCCAGAATGAATATTCCCAATCGCAATGTCTTTGACATATTGCGCCGCCTAACACGCGTCCCGCAGGAACTGAGTCACAAACGCGTCTTTGCTCTCTTGCAGTTCGGCAAAGCCGCCCGCCGCGATAATCTTGCCTTTGTCCATCAGCACCACGCGGTCCGCGAATGCCCTTGCGCTGGGGATGTCGTGCGTCACCACGACTGCGGTCATCCGGCGCTTCTTTTTCAGATCGACGATCAGGTTTGCGATTTCCGCGCCGGTAATCGGATCCAGCCCCGCGGTGGGCTCGTCGAACAGCAGAATTTCGGGCTCCAGCGCCAGCGCCCGCGCCAGTCCTACGCGCTTTTGCATACCGCCGGAAATCTGCGAGGGCAGCTTGTCGTAGTCCTTCTCCATTCCCAGGCTGGCCAGCAGTTCGCGGGCGCGCTTTTTCCGGTCGCCCTGCGATGTCCGGCTATGCCGGGCCATCGGAAACATGACGTTTTGTTCGATAGTCATCGAATCGTATAGAGCCGCCTGTTGGAAAAGAAATCCGATCTTCTTGCGGATCTCGTTCAGCTCGTTCACCCCAAGCTCTCCGATCTCGCGTCCCTGAATGCGCACCGAGCCGGAGTCCGGCGGCTCCAGTCCGATCAGCAATTTCAGCAGCACGCTCTTACCGGTTCCGCTGCGTCCCATGACGGCAACGGTTTCCCCCTCCCGCACTTCCAGCCTGATTCCGTCCAACACCGTCTGCGCGCCGAACGATTTGCGCAGGTCCGTAACATCGATGGGATTTTGCCGGCCTTCGGCTTGCATGCACGTCGCCTTTCATGAGCTTGGCCAGAAAATTAAGATGAGCCGTACCATCGCCACATCCGCCAGAATGATGAACAAGGATGAAAGCACCACGGAGCTTGTCGCGCTGCGTCCGACTCCCTCCGTGCCGCCTTTAGTGCGCATGCCTTGAAAGCATGCCACTAACCCGATGATCGCTCCGAACAGGGACGTCTTGAGTACGGGTGGAATATAATCGCTGAACGCGACATTCTTAAGGCCCCTTTCGAGGAACAGGTGCAGCGAAATGGGGTCCGCCAGGGTATTCGCGACCCAACCCATGAAGATGCCGCAAAAATCCGCCGCGAGCGTCAACAACGGCAGCATCAAGATGCACGCCAACACCCGCGTCGCGGCGAGATACCTGTACGGGTCCACCGCCGAGGCCGTCATCGCGTCGATCTGTTCGGTCACCTTCATGGATCCGAGTTCCGCCCCGATTCCGGCGCCCGCGCGCCCGCTGACCACCAATCCCGTAATCACGGGGCCGCTCTCCTTGACGATGGAAAACACAATGATGGCGGGAAGAAACGATTTGGCGCCGAACCGGACCAGGCTGTCGCGCGTCTCGAGCGACAGCACTACCCCGATGGCCGATCCGGCCAGCGCCACCAACGGCAGGGAGAGTGCGCCGAGAGCATCGCATTGCCGCATCAGTTCCCGCCATTCGTACGGCGGCGTTATGGCGGCCTTCACCAGCCGCACGCAGAAAATACCCAGTTCGCCGAACCATTCAAGACCGGATATCAGCCAGGTAGCCACAATCCCCGGACTTGCGATTTTAGGGCCAAACATCGGCGCTGGGACCGTCTGCGGCCGATTCGGCGCGCCAACCTCGTACCGCTTTTCACCATTGTTGGTGTATGGAAACAAACCTTAATGGCATCGTAACGATATCGCAGCAATTATGGTCTATGAATATAATATGGGACCCAAAACAAAATTGTTGCCGATTGTTCTGGCGTTGGCGGGCTGTACGGCCGCCTTCGCCGAACCCGCCGGCTCCTGGCGCGGCCCGCGCGTGATCGTTATCGGCGTCGACGGGCTCAGCGTCGATGGCGTTTCCACCGCGCGCGTGCCCCGCCTGCGCGAGTTGATGGCCCGCTCGGCCTGGACTCTGGAGGCCCGCGGCGTGCTGCCGACCCTCAGCAGTCCCAACTGGGCTTCGGCGATCAACGGCGCGTCGCCCGCGCAGCATGGCATCACCTCCAACGGCTACTTCCGCCACATGGTCGAATTCCAGCCGGCCTGCCGGACCGAAGATGGCAAGTTCCCCACCATCTTCGGGCTGCTGCGCGCCGATTATCCCGCCAGCAATATCGCCGTCTTTCACGATTGGGGCGGATTTGCCGATCTATTGGAAAAACACGCGCCCGACGTCATGCGGCATGAAAGGGGTCCCGCCAAAACCATCGCGGCGGCCATCGCTTACTGGCGCGAGAACCGTCCCGCGCTCACCTTCATCCATCTGGATAACGTGGATCATGCAGGCCACGCGCACGGTTGGTACAGTCCGGAGTATTACCGGGCCGTGGAGGCCGCCGACGGCTACATCGGACAAGTGCTCGACATGCTGGAAGCGCTTTCGGTGACCGAATCCACCTTCGTGCTGGTTACTTCGGATCACGGCGGCACGGCGCACGGTCACGGCAAGAACTCGCTCCCCGAGATCCTGATTCCCTGGATTCTGTCGGGGCCGGGCGTCGCGCCGGGCAGGATCGCGGCGCTTGTCAACACGTTCGATACGGCGCTCACGGTGGCCTGGATCTTCGACCTCGATCCGCCGCAGTGCTGGATCGGCCGCCCGGTTCTGACGGCCTTCGGCCCCGCGCTGGTCGCGGCGCACGCCGACGCCGCCGCACACGCCAAGCTGCCGGATTGCACGGTGCAACTTGCCACGGCCAAAGATTGACCTCGTCTACATTGACGCCGGTGGCGGCCATCGCGCCGCGGTCACCGCCCTCGATGCCGTCATCCGCGAACAGCAACGGCCATGGGAAACGCGGCTGCGCAATATCCAGGACCTTCTGTGCTCCATCGACGTCATCCGCAAGCTGACCGGCGTTCCGTTCCCGGAAATCTACAACATCATGCTGCGCCGCGGCTGGACCCTGGGCACCGCCCATCTGATCCGGTCCATGCAACTGGTCATCCGCATCCTGCATGACGCGCAGGTGCGCGCGCTGGCCGGGCATTGGACCCAGGACCCGCCGGATATGGTGGTGTCGCTGATCCCGCATTACAACCGGGCCATGAAACAGGCGCTGGCGCAAGTGTGCCCCGGCGCGGCGCTGGTTACCATCCTCACCGATATCGCCGACTATCCGCCGCACTTCTGGATCGAGCGCCAGGACCAGCACGTAATTTGCGGTTCCAGCCGGGCCGTGTCCCAAGCGCGCGCCCTGGGTTATCCGGAAAGCCGCATTTTGCGCACCTCCGGAATGATCCTGAATCCGAAGTTCTACGCACCGCGCGAACCCGATCGCGCCGCCGCCCGCGCCCGCCTGGGACTCCACCCGGACTGGCCCACCGCACTGGTATCCTTCGGAGGGGAAGGTTCCATGGATGCCGTGAAAGTCGCGCGGGCGATCAATCGCGGCCGCTCCGAA
>DATNMW010000186.1:0-8070 GCA_035602155.1 Bryobacteraceae bacterium
AGTGGGCTGGCCGCCGATCAGCCCCGTGGCTGGATTCAATGAGAGACCGCCCGGCAAGGATCCTACGCTCACCGCCCACGTGTAAGTCCCGCTGCCGCCGCTGGCCGTCACGCTCTGCGAGTAGTTCACGCCTACCGTACCTGCCGGCAACGGTGAACTGGTGGTGATGACGATCGCCGGGTTGATGGTCAGGGCAAATTGCTTCGACCCCGTAGCCAGGTTGGTATCGGTCGCCTGAATCGTGAAGCTCGCGGCAGCGGCGGCAGTGGTGGGCTGGCCGCTGATCAGCCCCGTGGCTGGATTCAATGAGAGACCGCCCGGCAACGATCCTACGCTCACCGCCCACGTGTAAGTCCCGCTCCCGCCGCTGGCCGTCAAGCCCTGCGAATAGTTCACGCCCACGGTGCCCTGCGGCAGCGGCGAGTTAGTGGTGACGACGATCGCCGGGTTGATGGTCAGGGCAAATTGCTTCGACCCCGTGGCAAGGTTGGTGTCGGTCGCCTGAATCGTGAAGCTCGCGGCAGCGATGGCCGTAGTCGGCTGGCCGCTGATCAGTCCCGTGGCTGGATTCAATGAGAGACCGCCCGGCAACGATCCTACGCTCACCACCCAGGTGTAAGTCCCGCTGCCGCCGATGGCCGTCAACGGCTGCGAGTAGTTTACACCCACCGTGCCGGGCGGCAATGGCGAAGGCGTGGCGATAGCCAGCGCCAACGGCAACGTGAATTGACCGGAAGCGAAATTGGTAGAGTCATTGGCGTCCGTTACCGTCACCGTGAAAGTGGAGTCTATCGCCGTCGAAGGCGGCAATCCCCCTAGCACGCCTGCCGCGGTCATGCTCAGCCAGCCCGGCTGTCCGCTCGCCGACCAGGTGTAGGATCCCGATCCCCCGCTCGCGCCGAACGTCTGCGAGTAAGTCGCGCCGATCGTTGCCGGAGGCAGCGGCGAGGTCGTGGTGATCGCGACTGGCTGCGCCCACGCGGCGCCCGCGGCCAAGGCAGCCACCGCAATCGATCTTGTAATCAAGCCGCGCATTAGGGTGGACCGAAGCTCGGGCTACCCGGGCTGATCACCGCGCCACTAGGTGTGGCCGGCGGTGTGGTGGTCGAAGAAGATTTGCCTTTCAACGCGACCGCCGCGCCCGCCGCTGCCGCGCCGCCAATCAGCGCCACGATCAGAATGGCTCTGGACGACTTGCCGCCCTGCGCGGGCTCCGCGTTCGTCTGCAGGATATTGGCCGTGGCTGCCTGGCCTTGAAACGATGTGGTCACGCGTATCGCGAATTGCCCCGCGCTGCCGTTCGGCCGCAGCCCATGCCCCACGGCCCGGCCGTCCTCGTCCGTCATCACCGTCAGGGAGCTTTGCCCGCTCCCGAACGTTCCACCCGCGCCCTTGCCGGGCAGCACGAAAGTCACCGCTGCATTCGGGATGGGGTGGCCGTCTTGGTCCACCACACGTACAACCGGCTCTTTCGCGCGATGCAAACTGATGTTATTGATGGCCCCGTCGCCCTCCAGGACCTCGATCCGGGGCACCGTCGTGGCGGACAGAGCCAGCATAGCGCACAGCGATAAAGCTAGGAATTGGGTTGCGATGGTTGCCCATCCGGCCTGCCGCCCTTCCATAGCGTTCCTCCGATCGGCCATCCCGATAAGTCCGGATAAAATGACCTAAGCTAGTGATTGTACCTTGCCACGGCAAGATTGGTACGCACTATATGACCGGAGCGGCGGTGGGACCGAAATTCGCAACGTGGAGCCCCCCGATGCAATCCTTCCGAATCGAGTATTCCGTACCGGTGCTCGAAGAAATCCGGGAAACCGCGGTAGACGGATACCACCGCGTGCCTCACGGCGGCGTGGAGTCCGGCGGCATCTTGTATGGCTCGCATCAAGAGAACTTGGTGCGCATCGTGGCTTGGCGGCCGATTGCATGCGAATACGCCCGCGGCCCGTCTTTCCTGCTTTCGGAGAAAGATGAGGCCGCTCTCGAGGAAAGCCTCACGGCCCCCGGCAGCGATACGGAGTTAGTTGGACTGGAACCCATCGGCTGGTATCGCACGCACACGCGCAGCGAAGTCTTGCTTTCGGAAGCGGACCTGAATTTTTTCTACCGGTTTTTTCCGGAACCCTGGCAGGTAGGCCTGATTGTCCGCCCGCACAGTTTCGCGCCTACCCGCGCCGGATTCTTCTTCCGCGAAGCGGAAGGGGTCATTCGCGCGCATAGCAGTCACCTCGAATTCACGCTGGCGCCCGTGGCCGCGGCCCACCCGCCGCGCGCGAAAGAAGGGGCCGCAATGCGCTCGGCAGAGCCACCCACAACCAGGCTGGATGTCGCGGCTGCCCCCGAACCCGCGCCCGTCCCGGCGGCCGCGCCCCGTCCGGAGCTGGAGACCGAACCCCTCCCGCCTCCGCGCGGCCGCGCCGCACTGTGGAAATGGTTCGCCGCCGGCCTCGCCCTGCTGGCCGTTGCCACCCTGGGATTCTGGCTCCAAACTTCCCATTCGAGCTTGACCCTGTCCGCCACGGATTTGGGCGGCCAACTGCGGATAGCCTGGGATGGCGCGGCACGATCCATTGGCCACGCCACTGGCGGATCGATCGATATCGACGACCATGGCGTTCGGACTCAATTGCGCCTGACTCCGGCCGATCTCCGCACCGGTAGTATCTTTTATGCGAGACAATCCGGCGACGTTTCCGTCCGGCTGACCGTGGATGTGCCCGGGGGTTTGCCTACCGTGGAAGCCACCCGTTTCCTGAGACCCGGAGGGAGCGGCACATCTCCCATGTCGCCCTTGGACGACAAGTCGGCGGCGGCGAGGCCCGCACCCCTAGCCAGTCGCGCGCGCGTTGAGCCGCCCCCCGCCCCCGCGGTATCGCTACCGCCGCCTCCCTCGCAGCCTCAAGCCTCCGTTAACTCCAAGCGTCCCGTGATTCCCTTCCGCGCGCCGGCCACACCTCCGCCGCAGTCGTCGACCTCTGTACCGGGCATCGCGCCGCCGAAAATCGAGACCCTGCCGGCCGCCCCGCCGGCAGCCCTCACGTCGTTGCTGGCGGATGTCCCTGTCTCGCTGCCCGCTCCCGCGCCTTCGCCTCCGGCCGCCCCGCCAAAGGCGGCCTCGGGTAGAGTCATCTGGACCGGCAAGCTCGCCAGGAACAATCGCCTGGTGCTCGACGGCAATCGTGCCTCATCCGGCGCCGTGAGCGGTGTGCTGCCCGCCGGGACGGCCCGCATCAGCGCATATCCCGGCGAACTGACTCCCAACGGCATTACCTTCTTTACATCGGACCTGAGATACTCCCAGCCGCTAACGGAGAAAGCCGGGGCGGGAAACGGCTGGAATAATACGACCTATACTTGGGACCCCAGGCGCGCCGCCGGAATTACCATCGTGGAACAACCTGGCCCGCAGAACGGCTACAAGCTGGTGCTGCGATGCGATTTGCCCAAGCTGTCCGTGGTCATGCTCGAGTGGCGCGCCGCGCAGTGAGCCTCCGGGTAACAGCCGCACCTCTTTCGCATCCAGCGTAACAACCAACTCACTCTGTAGGGCCTGTAAATTAAGCCATCCAATGTGTAAAATGGCTGTCGCGAATGCGAAATGCATGGCAAGTGCGTGATAAGTTGGTGGTCGTTATAGGCGGTCCGGAGTAATTCGCGACTCCCGATGCGATTCTATATTACAGAATTCAACTTACTATTAGGAGAAACTCGTGACCGATCTAACCGACACGAAACGGCCGGCAAACCGGCGTTCATTCATGAAAATGGGACTGGCTGCTGGCGGCGTCGCAGCGATAGGCTCGCGGTTATTCGCCGGCAGCTCGCCCGCTGCTCTTCCCGGTCCCCCACTGTCGAGCGGCGATACCGCGATTCTCAAATTTCTGGCGGCCGCGGAGCTCATCGAAGCCGACCTATGGCAGCAGTATGCGGAGCTGGGTGGTCTCACTCCCGGCCAGCTCCCCGTAGAGACAGCGCCGTTCACACCGATGAACAGCTATCAGGCGGCCTTTATGAACCTCGATCCCGATGGCCCGCAATACATCTCCAGCAATACATCGGACGAACAAAGCCATGCGGCTTTCCTGAACGCTTACCTGATTGCCAAGGGCCAGGAGCCGGTCGACCTCGATGCGTTCCGCACTCTGCCGAGCAGCCAGGCCGCCCCCGCCCAGC
Source organism: Bryobacteraceae bacterium (assembly GCA_035602155.1). GTDB lineage: Bacteria > Acidobacteriota > Terriglobia > Bryobacterales > Bryobacteraceae > Bog-159. The sequence goes on from DATNMW010000186.1 coordinate 4,180, forward strand.
AAATCGGGCGTCTGACCAATCTGATGCAGCTTAGCGTGGACACCAGTTGGTACACCCGCTATCGCAGCACCACCAATCCCGATTTCGGAGCCACCTTCGAGCAAGCGCTCCCGCAGTTGGCCGCCGGACAATTTACGGCGATTCCCAAAGGCAACGACGACTACACCAACGCCAGTCACATCCAGGCAATCGCCAACACCGCCGCGTTTCACTTCGGGTCGATTGAGCAGGGCGGATCGAGCCTTTACTTTACGCTCGCGCAAAAGGTGTCCAGCCTCGAAGTTTTGAGAATTCTGCTCAGTATCGGCGGCGACGAGATCGCGCATTTCTTGGAGTGGGTGGATTTTTCAGGCAACTCGGTGCAGCCGCCCATCGCGCCATTAAAGGATCCTACGAACGGGCTGATCTTTCCGAACTTCGATAAGACAGTCGATCCTCTGCTGCAGACCAACCTGATCTTTCCGGTTGCGTGCGAATTCATCAGTCCGACGCTGCCTCGCTGCGCGGTGATCAGGCCGACCGGTCAGGGTCAGACCGATGCGACCGGGGCTGCCAACTTCCTCATCGGCGAAGGGCTTTTTATCGGCCAACCGGCGAAGTTCAACGAACTGCTGCTGAACCTGGCGCAAGCAGCCGATGCGGCTCAGCGCTCGTCATAGACCAAATAGCGAATCACCTTCGCCGAACTTGCGGCCCGCGGCTTGCTTTCATGGGTATCTGGCGCTGGCGCCGCCCAAGGCTCGCAAGAAGGTTGGCATGGAAGGCATGGTCGCCAAGTAGTACGCGGCCAATGCACCCAAGCGGCTCGACGATTTCACAAAGCTCGCGCGGCGGCTTGCCGGCCGGGCTATTTTCTCGACCGAGCTTGCGAAGCTCGGTCCGTATTCGATTACCGGACTCGAGACTGGCCGCACGTTTGTCCAAATCGCGCGCAAGAACGCCGCCGTGGCAGGCGTGCCCGTCGACTTTCGCCAAGGGAATGCTTCCAATATGTCGACCTGAGGCACGACGCTTCACCGGAACCGATCGGCCAATCCGTCGACTCCATGGGTCTGAGCATGGTCAACAGAGCTCTCACCAAGCTCGCTTTCCGGACCATGCTGCTCAAGAATGCCTACACCAGGGATCCGTTTCAGCAAGCTCCTGCCGAAGGGAGCGGCCCCAAAAACGGTTATGCACCCACTGCCCGTTTGTCCCAACACGGCTGTTGCGCCATAATATATCTCGTTGCGGCACGGGCGGCCTGGCGTCCGGCTTCGGCGCGCAAAGCGCCCCCTAAAGGAGTAGAATTGATCCATGCTACGACCCGCTGCCCGGCTGTGCCTCTCGGTCCTCCCGGCTGTCTGGGGGGCCGCGGCAGGCCAGACCCAGCAACCGCCTCCGAATCGAAACGACGAGATGACCACCCGCGAGACCCCAGCCACTTTCCGCACGAAAGTCAATCTGGTGCTGGTGCCGGTAGTCGTCCGCGACAGGCAAGGGCGTGCGGTCGGCGATCTGCGCAAGGAAGACTTCCAGCTTTTCGATAAAGGTAAACCGCAGACCATCTCCTCCTTTTCCGTCGAAACGCTCGCCAGCCAGACCGCCGAGTTGGCCAAGACGGAAACGGCTCCCTTGGCGATCGCCGGCGAAGAAGCTCCCGCCACGGTCAATCCGGCCGACGTCCCCAAGCGTTTCGTCATCTATTTCTTCGACGATGTGCATATCCTGCAATCGGACCTGATGCAGGTGCGCGCCGCCGCCGAGCGCCACATCGACGAATCGCTGGTGCCCAGCGACCGCGCCGCCATATTCACCACCTCCGGCCGGACCATGCTCGATTTCACCGACGACCGCGGCAAGCTGCATGCCACCCTGCTGCGCATCACTCCACAGCCCATCGCCCGCGCCATGAGTCAGTTATGCCCCGATGTCAGCTACTACCAGGCGGACTTAATCATGAACAATAACGATCCCAGCGCCTTGCAAGCCGCCGTGCAGGACGCCATCGTTTGTATGACTCTGGACCCTACCGACGCCAGTTCCGTGCAGGCCGCGCAATCCATGTCCCGCGCCACGGCGTCGCAGGTGCTCAACACCGGCGAATCGGAAAGCCGCGTCGCTTTGCGCTCGCTCAGGGATGCGGTGCGCCGGCTTGCCGCCATGCCCGGACAGCGCAGCATCATCCTGGCTTCTCCGGGATTCCTCACGCTCGCCGATCTGCACCAGGACAAAACTGAGATTATCGACCATGCCATCCGCGCCAATGTCATCATCAGTACTCTGAACGCGCGCGGTTTGTATACCATCGTTCCTTTTGGCAATCCCAGCCAGCCTGGTCCCCAAAGCGCTGCCGGCGCGTTTCTGCGGTCCCAATATCAGTTGGCAAGCTCCCAAGCCGAGGAGGATGTGCTTGCCGAATTCGCCTATGGCACCGGCGGCGTATTCTTTCACAACAACAACGACCTGGTTGAGGGATTCAAGCGCGTGGCCGCGCGGCCGGAGTTTGTTTACGTACTGGGTTTCTCGCCCCAAAATCTGAAGCTCGACGGCCGCCTGCATGCATTGAGGATCGCTCTCAGGAACTCCGGCAAGCTGGACGTGCAGGCGCGCAGCGGCTATTATGCTCCGCAGCATCCGTCGGACCCCGCGGAGACCGCCAAGCAGGAGATCCAGGACGCCCTGTTCTCGCGCGAAGAACTGCGCGATATCCCACTGGTGATGCACACGCAGTTTTTCAAGCCCAACGCGGAAGACGCGAAGCTTTCAGTGCTGGCTCGCGTCGACGTGAAACATTTGCATTTTCGCAAGGAGAATGGACGCAACCAGGACGACCTGATGGTCGTCTCGGGACTTTTTGACCGGAACGGAAACCTGGTTACCGGAAACTCCAAGACCGTCGAGATGCGCCTGAAGGACCAGACTCTGGAAAGCAGGATGAACTCGGGGATCACCGTGAAAAGCAGCTTCGACGTGAAGCCGGGCAGTTACATGATCCGGCTGGTGGTCAGAGACTCCGAAGGACAACTCATGGCAGCCGCCAATGGCACTGTCGATATTCCCATGAATTGAGGTGCAAAATGCAGCTTCGCAGCACGTTACTTCTGGCGGCCGCGATCGGCGCCGCGGGCGCGGTGGCGCGGGCTCAGGACGCCACTGCCCAAGCTTCCGGATCGCTGCCCGTGATCAAGTCGGAGACGCGCGTGGTCCTGGTGGACGCGGTCGTAACCGACAAGAAAGGACAATACGTTCGGGATCTCGAACAGAAAAGCTTTCGCGTCTGGGAAGACAACAAGGAACAGCAGATCACCAGTTTTTCCTATGAGGCCAGTCCTAACTCGCCGAATAACCATCAGCAACACTATATGGTGCTGCTCTTCGATAACGCCACCATGGATTTTGGCGAACAGACGCGCGCGCGCCAGGCCGCGGCGCAGTTCATCGACGCCAACGCCGGTCCGAACCGTTTGATGGCAGTTATCAATTACACTGGCAGCATCAGTGTGGCGCAAAACTTCACGGCGGACGCCGACCGGCTGAAGAAGGTGGTGGGGGGCGTTAAGTTCTCCCCGGTTTCGCCCAATGAACCGGTGCAAGTGGCGTCCACCGGAATGCCGAATCTGGGCAAGGCCGAATCGTCGTTTGGCCTATGGGACGAGTTGCTGGCCCTGCGCAGTATGGCCAAGCTTTTGGCGCCCATACCCGGGCGCAAGATCGTGGTGTTCCTGACCTCCGGCTTTAGGCTGCCCCCGGAGAATATGTCGGAGCTGACCGCCGTGATTTCGGAGTGCAATCGCGCCAATGTGGCGATCTACCCCATCGACGTGCGCGGTCTGGTGGCTGGCATCTCGGCTGGACCCAACGGCGCGAGCCTTTGGTCTCCGCCGGCGCCCCAATCGGTGCGTCTCATCC
>DATNMW010000187.1:0-6235 GCA_035602155.1 Bryobacteraceae bacterium
CATTGGGGTAACATCGCTAAATCCGATTCTGGTCTCCGATTTCCGCGAGCCGGTGTTAGCGCATGCTGCGCGATCTGGATCAACCCGCGTGAATGACGGGCGGCGGGCAATTTGGGGGGAGTGCACTTAACTCGACGGCTGTTTGGGGCCATGGTGCGGCGGATTGCTGCGCTGGCGGCACCGATCGCATTTGGCCCCTGCCGGACAGGTTTATGGTCTCGCCGGGTCCTGTTCTTCTCGTTGACATCGTCCGCTACGCGAAGCCGATCCCTAGGCTGGCTGCGGCGGAGGCCATACCGCGATCGGCCGTCCAGAGCTTCATTTCTCCGATGATTGCCGACGCGAGCAGGTGCATATCGACCCAACCGAGGCCCGTACCCCAAAATCGCCGCGATTCCAGCAGGTGACGAACTTCCGGTTCGGAGGCAACCGATGCGGCGGGCAGATCTTTCAGGTAGCCCATCGTTTCGGAGCGCTTATGCATGTTCCCGCATGCCAATTCGCCCAGGACGAATGGGTGCAGCGCAACCAGCTCATGTTCCAGCAAAGCCTCCAAGCGTGGCTCCGCATGCCGGAAGTGCCCAATCCACACCGAAGAATCGACCAGGATCATTATCCCGCCCCGGCTGCACTACGCCTGCGCCGCGGGACCTCGAAATCGGGCATGGTCCCCCCGAGGGCCGCCAGTCGTTTCCCGGCTTCTCTTGCGATCAAGTGACGTAAGGCTTCATGAATCAGAGCCGTCTTCTCCTCGATCCCGGTATACGCGCGGGCTTCTCGAACCAGTTCGTCATCCAAGTTGAGCGTTGTCCTCATGCATATCAGTATAGATCATCAGTGCATATTCCGCAACTCACGGCCCTCCCCCTTCCTGCGATAGGTACCGCTCTTGCCGCCCACTTTCTCGAGCAAGTACAAGTCCTGAATCTCAATCGATTTGTCGAGCGCCTTAGTCATGTCGTAGACCGTCAGCGCGGCGACGGCCGCCGCCGTCAGCGCTTCCATCTCTACCCCGGTTTGCGCGGTAGTGGCCGCGCTGGCGATGATGCGCACACCTGTTTTTTCAACGCGCACTTCCACATCGGCGTGAGACAGAATCAGCGGATGGCATAACGGGATCAGGTCTGCCGTCTTCTTGGCGGCGCCGATGCCCGCAATGCGCGCGATCTCCAGCGGATTGCCTTTGGGATTTTCCGGCAGGCTGCGCAGCACATCCCGCCGCATGCGCACAAAAGCGTGCGCCCGCGCCGTGCGGCGGGTCTCCGGCTTGGCCGAAACGTCCACCATGCGCGGGCTGCCGGCGGAATCGAAATGCGAGAGCTTCTTCATTCGAGCGTCTTCATTTCATTAGTACGCGGATCCAGTCGCCGGCCTGCCAGACGGGGCGCTCGGCTTCTACCACCATAAACACGCTGGCGCGAGTCAGCGCGGGCACATCGCTCGAGCCGCGCCAGGCGATGGGCGTCACCTCCGCGCCATCCGAGCTCAAACGTGCGGGCAAAAATCGCGTCAGCCCCACGCGGTGATGAAACGCCTCCGTGAGCCGGGCGAACGGCATGTGCAGCGCGATCTCCCGCTGCCCGCCCAGCACTTCCAGCGCGGCGCGGGCGAAGATCTCGAAGGTTACCATGGTGGATGACGGATTGCCCGGCAGCCCGAAGAAAAACTTGCCGCGCGCCCTGCCGAAAACCAGCGGCTGGCCCGGCTGAATCAGAACGCGGTCGAAAAAGAACTCCGCGCCCAGCCCCTCCAGCACGCCCTCGACGATATCGTACTTGCCCGCCGAGACACCGCCCGAGAGCAGCAGCAGATCGGCGGACAACCCGCGCTCGATCAGTTCCTGCGTCGGCCCCATCTCGTCGCGCGCCACCGGCAGAATCTCCGGCACGCCGCCGGCGCGAGCCACCTGCGCAGCCAGCGAATATACGTTGGAGTTGCGGATCTGGAAGTCGCGCGGCGTCTCGGAAACCGGTACGATCTCGTCGCCCGTGGCGATGATGGCGACGCGCGGCGCGGCAAACACCGGCACTGTCTGTGTGCCGGCAGCCGCCAACATGGCGATATCCGTGTAATCCAGGCGCTTGCCGGGATCGAGCAGGATGTCGTCGGCGCGCGCCTCACTCGCCCGCGGATTGATAAATTGGCCAGGCGCCGCGCCTTGCCCCGCAATCACCCGCGCGCCTTCGCGAAGCACGTGTTCGAGCATGATCACCGCATCCGCGCCGCGCGGCACCGGAGCGCCAGTCATAATCTCGACAGCCTGTCGCGCGCCTACCTCGCCGCTGAAACTCTCGCCGGCGCGGACTTCGCCTATCACCTCCAACTCGCCGGGCAGATCGATGGCGCGCACCGCGTATCCATCGCGTACTGAACGGGCGAGGGCGGGATAGTCGCGGTCGGCCGCGATGGGCGCGGCAAGCACACGCCCCGCGGCCGCTTCCAGCGCTACACTCTCGAGCGCCGGCATTGCGCATGCGCTGCGGATGGTATCCAACACGCAACGCCGGGCTGCCTCGAATGTGAGTGCGGTCACAGGTTTATTCTAGTATCTTGCCTATCGTCTCAGCCGAAGATCTCACTTCCTGGTCCGCTGGGCTGCTCGAAGCGGCCGCCTTCCCGCGTCCCATCGCGCACCTGGTCGCCGCATCGTTGGTGGCGGCCAACCTGCGCGGTGTGGATTCGCACGGCGTGCAGTTGCTGCCCTATTACATCGAACAAGTCGAGCGTGGCGACATGGACCCTGTCGCGGAAGGTAGCATCGCATCGGAATCCGGTGCATGCCTGCTCTATGACGGCGCGAACGGAGTGGGACAACATGTGGCCGACGTCTGCTGCGGACATGCCGTCCGGCTGGCACACAAACATGGCATCGCGGTGGTGGTGGCACGCGAATCGAACCATTTCGGCGCGGCGGCCTATTGGTGCCAGAAAATCTCCGCGGCCGGGATGATCGGTATCGTGATGTGCAATGCCTCTCCCATAGTGGCCCCCTGGCAGGGCAAGCAGCCGCGGCTCGGGACCAACCCCATCTGCATGTCCGTGCCGGGACCGTGGCTCCTGGATATGGCCACCACCACCGTGGCGAATAACCGCATCTTCAAGGCCCTGATGAATGGCGAAGAAACCATTCCGGCGGGGTGGGCCGTGGATTCCGAAGGCGTGCCCACCACTAATACGGACGCCGCCATCCGGGGTATGCCCATGCCCCTTGGCGGATACAAGGGCAGCGGGTTGGGGATGATGGTCGAGATTCTGTGCGGTCTGCTGAGCGGCGGCGCCATGAGCGTCGACGTGGGCGGCATTCGCATCCAGGGCAAGCCCACGCGCGTGAGCCAGACGTTCGTGGCCATCGATGCCGGTCGTTTCATGCCCGCTGAAGAGTTCCGGCGGCGCATCGAATGGCTGGTGAACACGGTGAAATCGGCCGTCCCAGCCAAAGGCTACAGCGAAGTGCTGGTGGCGGGCGATCCGGAATGGCGCGCCGAGGCGGAACGCGGCCAAAACGGGATTCCGGTGGGCGACGGCACGTGGCAGTGTCTGGCGGAGACCGCCGCGCGGCTAGGCGTAGGGCCGCCTCCCCGAGCACCGCAACATGATAAGCTGATGTAACCCTAAAGGAGAGATAATTTGAAACATTCGTTCTTGATAGCGATAGCTGCCGCCGCGCTGTTCTTAGCGGCGGGACACGTAAAAGCCGCCGACTTCGATCCAGGCGCCGCAGCCGCGTATTGCACACAGAGTGGCGGCACGGTGATCGACCGCGCTCCTGCCTATGGAACGAATGGTCCGCCGTCGACCTGGCTCATACTGACTGGAATACGGAAATTCTGCCAGTTCACATCGGCGACGGATGGCTCGCGTATTCATATCCTGGTCGAGGATTTGTACGCCACAACCCCGACCCTCGCCGTCCTGGCCTACTATGCGAAGGTCGCGCCGGGTACGTCCGGCGGAGGCACCCCGGCATCGTACTATTGCACGCAACTGGGCGGCTCGGACCTGTTCGGCGGGGTGAATGCGGCTGGCGGCGGCTGGTACGGCAAAGGATCGGAAGACGCAGTGCTGGAGGCTTGCATCTTCCCGGATATGTCCTCGATCGATTCGTGGGGTTTGTTTTATAACAGCGCCAGCATCGTTCGCGGAATAGATCTGACCACCGTGCTGCGCTACGCGCCACCGCCCGACGCGCGCTGACGATGCTGGCCGGCCTTCCGGCCCCTATCGCTCCGGCACTCAGTTGTTGTAAATGTTGTAAAATCGAATTGGAGGCAAAACATCAGATGCGCTCAGCAATCCCACCCTACGCCGGATGAATCCGCAGTCACTGGATCAATTCGTCGATCCGCGCCTTGAATCGCGCATCCGGATCCGCGCCCTTCTTCCAGATCGCCCATGGCTGTCGAGTAAAGCGCATTCTGATCGGCCAGAGTTGACGTTTTTCCCAATAGCGCTTGGTAACAGGCCCGGTTGGTATAAGCTTCCGCCAGATACTTTTTCTTCTGGCCTGGCTCCCAGTGGCTCTTTTTAGACAGAGCGTTCATCCGCTCGATCGCCCCCTTCAGGTCGGGGGGCTCAGTAGCCTTTGCTTGTATGAATGCCAGGCCGAACAGCGCGCCAGGTTCCTCCCCGTCGATTCCAAGGCTTTCCTCATATTTCCGTTTGGCGGCCTTGAAATCCTGGCGTGCCGCGAGCAGCGCTCCGAAATCCCGAAAGGCGGCAGCGTTCTTCTCATCCGTCTGGCATGCTTTCTCGATATATAACAACGCCCGCTGGATCTCGGGACCTTGGAAGGGATCTCCGGCGGTGCCGGCAGCGTCGGCCTTTCGAGCGGCGCGGTAGCCATAGAACAAAGCCAGAGCCTGGTAGATCTCGGAAGCCTGCCTGCGATATCGTTCGAACCGCCCCAGTTGGAAAATCTCCAGCACTGCTACTCTTAGCTCCGCTGTCAGAGCGTGTTGCACGTTTGCTTCGGTCAGATGGAGGTCCAAGCGCCAATTCGCATCCACCGGTAACACATCCACGCGTAGCGTTGCCACCAGCTCCCGCACGGCCGCGTTGACGTTCTGCAACAGCGGATAAGCCGCGTAGATTTCCGCCTGCATGGCATCCATCTTCTTGGGGATATCCTTGACTTCCGGATGCGCCAGATCCAAATCGTCCTTTGCGCTCTGTAAAATCTGCCGGAAGCCGAAATAGGAATTGGCGCCTAGGAGAATGACGAAAAGGCTGGTAGCGAACGTCAGGAATGCCAGCAATTTGCCGAGATTCTCGGCGTTCTTTGCATTGTAGTCAAGTTGGGCCTTGAGATCGTTGAATTTCAGATCCAGATCGGCCGCGAGCTTCTGCAGCGTCTGCAAGTCGGCCGCCGCCGTGTCGGAGCCGGTCCTGCCGCCAATGCCGGCCTTGGTTGTATTTCCTTTCTGCGGCGGCGCCGCCTGCGCCGTGGGTGCGCCAATTCGAAAAATAATCGGCGCGCTGCACCACAGGATCGCGATTCCTGTAATGAGCATGAGTACCGCACCGGCGTGAGTGGGCCAAATGACTTTCTTCCAGTCCATGAACTCCTCCCGGTTGCTTTGGCCATCATATCAACAGCAGCGCGTAAGGGCGTCGCCGTGCCCTGCCTGAGTCACGACGCCCGCAATTGCGATGTGTCGATCGCCGCCCGATAGCGCTCTAACCCCGGCACGCGCATGCCAGGCGTCTTAGCCAGATCGTCCCAACGCCGCAACCGCACGGCTTCGCGCGCGAAAGGACGCTGCTCGAATTCATGCGCTTCCGCTTCCGAATAAGGCCCGCCTTGCAGTTGCAGGCTCTGCACGGAAGCCGGTGAAAGCAGACTCAAGTATTCGGCATCCGTCGCGCAGAGATAGCGCTTAGCATCCACATGCATGCGCACCGGCGCGGTCACTTCAGGACCGAAATACTGCGCCAGCCAGGCATGCCCCAGATCCTCATGTCGGGCGTCGATTCCCAAATCCGCGACATGCTCGGGCACGTCGTGCAGCAAATGGCCGATATCGTGCAGCAGCGCCGCGGCCACCAGCCAGTCAGGCGCATTTTCGCGCTCCGCGTAGTACGCTGCCTGCAAAGCATGTTCCAGTTGCGACACCGGCTCGCCGAAGTACGCCGCGCCGCCTTTGGCTTCGAAGATCTCTACAATTTGATCGCTGATCCCCATAACGATCACGCCCCCTGCGCCAGGGGGACACGTCGCTGTCCGATAAACAGCGCC
>DATNMW010000188.1:0-6637 GCA_035602155.1 Bryobacteraceae bacterium
GAAACCGCAGAATGCGGCTCAGCCTCAGCCGGGCCAGACGGCTCCGATCGAGGTGCAGACTGGCGTGGACGGCAAACCAGGTGAGAAGCAGAAGTTGAATGTGCCGGTGGTGCCGAATCCGAACCAGACGCAGAAGCAGCCAGAACAGCAGAAGAAGTAAACCTGATCCACCTGCGGAGGTGGCGGAATTGGCAGACGCACTAGCTTGAGGTGCTAGCGGGAGCAATCTCGTGGGGGTTCAAGTCCCCCTCTCCGCACCAGTTTTTTTTCCGGCATTTTCATTAGCTTTTTACGGCCCCCGTTTTTTCGTGTGAGTTTTTTGTGACTTGGCCGGTAACGGACGCCGACTGGAAGTGCGCCATCATGAGCCGGTCGGTGTTGTCCTGCCGGCCCTTACCGCCGGGCTGTTGCCCAGGATGTCGGCCACCTGCTCGAACGTGGCGCCCTGCTCCAGAAGCCGCGTAGCGCGGGTGTGTCGATACCGGTGGGCGTGCGCGTTTCTTGACTCCCGATTTCTTGAAGAGCGCCGAGAGGTTCAGTCTTCGTATCTGGCCGTCTGGGGAGATAAAGCCCAAAGCGCGTCCATCGGGTGACCAGAAGGTACTCACCGCTTCATCCCCAACCGGCAGTTTTTCGGTGGTTGTGGAGTCGATGGAGCTTAGCCAGAGGCCCATATCTCCATAGATGCCCGTAAAGGCGATGTGCGTCCCATCCGGCGACGCGGCCACGTTGAGGCTAGCCGTCTTGAATGGTGGCGCAAATGAGAAGCGGATGGCGCGGGCATCGGGAAGTTTGCGCGTGTAATGGCCGACAGCGAAGGCGGCGGCGATCAAGGTGGCGACTGCGGTGAGGGCGACCGGCAGTCTCCAGCGGCCGGCTTTTTTGCTTCCTCTGCCGCTGCGTCCTCCAGCCAGAACCAGGCATCGCCGATGTCCCGCAGCCGCCGCTTGGGGTCCTTCTCCAGGCAGCGCCGCAGCAGACGCCGGGCCTGCGCCGGAATCGGCTCCCACCGGGGTACCTTCGTGGCCACTTCGATGAGCGTGTCGGAGACGGTTTCCCCCGCGAACGGCCGCTCGCCCGTGAGCATCTCGTACAGGATGACGCCGAAGGCCCAGATATCGGCGCGCTTGTCCACCAACTTCCCGCGCGCCTGTTCGGGAGGCATGTAGGCAGCCGTGCCGACGACAAGGCCCACCCGGCTGACCGGGTCCAACGTGGGGCTTTGGGAGTGCTCGAAGAGCTCGCCGGAAGGGGTTTTGTCCGGTACTTTCGCCAATCCGAAATCCAGCACCTTTACCGTGCCGTCCGGCCGCAGGATGATGTTGCCCGGCTTCAGATCGCGGTGTACGATGCCCTTGTCGTGCGCGTCTTCGAGCGCATCGGCGACTTGCCTGGCGATGCGCAGCGCCTCATCCAACGGTACGGCGCCTTGCCGGATGCGCTCCGACAGAGTGGGGCCCTCGACCAGTTCCATCACCAGGTAATCGGATCCGACGTCGTATAGCTGGCAGATGTTGGGATGATTCAGCGCGCCACCGCGTGTACTTCGCGGGAGAAGCGGTCGCTGAAGCGTTCGGCGGAGATTTTGATGGCGACGTCGCGGCCCATGCGCGGATCGTGGGCGCGATACACCTCGCCCATGCCTCCGGCGCCGATGGGCGCGCGGATCTCGTAGGGGCCCAGTTTAGTACCGGGAGAAAGAGGCACGCGTGGAATGCAACTAGTTTAACCCGTCCTGGAGTGTACGGAAAGTCACCATGGCTTTATAGCTGTGGCGCCATCCGATTTAGGGCCCTATTGCGAGGATTCAGGGAGACGAAAAATTTTAGTTTCAGTAGCTTGGCGGAGAGACAGGGATTCGAACCCTGGATAGAGTTTCCCCTATACACGCTTTCCAAGCGTGCGCCTTCAACCACTCGGCCATCTCTCCGTTGGGAACGGTTGGGTCTCTACTCAGGATAGCATGCGGGGAATGTCATGACGGACGCCCATCGCCCGTCCTGGCACCGCCGAAGCGCGGCCATGTGTCGCCGCGCGGACGAGGGCGTCCCGCCCCCCACTGTGGCGTTAGAAGAAGCCCATGGCCTTGGTGCTGTAGCTCACCAGCACGTTCTTGGTCTGCTGATAGCGATCCAGCATCTGCTTATGGGTTTCGCGGCCGAAGCCGGATTCCTTATAACCGCCGAACGCGGCGCCTGCCGGATACACGTGATAGCAGTTGGTCCAGCAGCGGCCGGCTTTGATGGCGCGGCCCACACGGTAGCAATCGTTGATGTTGCGCGACCACACGCCGGCGCCCAGGCCGTAGGCCGTATCGTTACCGATGGCGACGGCTTCGTCGAGCGTCTTGAAAGTAGTCGCCGAGACGACCGGACCGAAGATCTCCTCCTGGAAGATGCGCATCTTGTTGTGGCCGGTAAACACGGTGGGCTGGAGGAAGTAGCCTTTGGCAAGCTCTCCCTGCAGGTTCGCGCGCGCGCCGCCGGTGAGGCACTTGGCGCCTTCGTCCTTGCCGATGCGCACGTAGTCGAGGATCTTATCCATCTGGTCCTGCGAAACTTGCGGCCCCATCATGGTAGCCGGGTCGAGCGGGTTGCCGACCTTGATCTTCCGTACGCGAGCCACGGCCATCTCCATGAACTTGCCGTAGATGGATTCCTGAACCAGGGCGCGCGAGGGGCAGGAGCAGACTTCGCCCTTATTGAAGCAGTACAGGGCGAATCCTTCCAGGGCCTTGTCGAGGAACTCGTCGTCGCGATCCATGACATCGGCGAAGAAGATGTTCGGCGATTTGCCGCCCAGTTCCAGGGTCTGCGGAATGATGGGACCGGAGGCGTACTGCATAATCAGGCGGCCGGCGCCGGTCTCTCCGGTGAAGGCGATCTTGGCGATGCGCTTGTTGCCGGCCAGCGCCTTGCCGATCTCGCCGCCGGGGCCGGTCACGACGTTGAGCACGCCTGGAGGCAGGATATCGTGCGTCAGTTCGGCGAAGATGGCCAGGCTCAGCGGCGTGTTGGAAGCCGGCTTGATCACTACGCAATTGCCCGCGCCGATGGCGGGCGCGAGCTTCCATGCCGCCATCAGCAACGGGAAATTCCAGGGGATGATTTGACCTACCACGCCCATGGGCTCCTTGAAGTGATAGGCGACGGTGTCGTGGTCCAGTTCGCTGACGGCGCTTTCCTCGGCGCGGATGCAGGCGGCGAAATAGCGGAAATGGTCGATGGCCAGGGGGACATCGGCGTTGCGGGTTTCACGGATGGGCTTGCCGTTGTCGAGGGTCTCGGCGAGGGCCAGCAGTTCCAGATTCTCCTGCATGCGGTCGGCGACGCGCAGCAGGATGGCGGCGCGCTCGGCGGGGGATGTGCCGGCCCAATGGTCCTTGGCGGCATGCGCGGCGTCGAGGGCCTTCTCCACGTCGTCGGGCGTGGATTTGGCGAATTCGCAGAGGGGCTCGGTGTCGATGGGCTATGGCTGATGAAGTACCGGCCATGCACGGGCGGTGTCCATCTGCCGCCGATGTAATTGCCATACCGAGATTGCACTCCGGCTTGGTGGAGGGTGTCCAAGGCGTGTTGGACGGTGTTTTCCTTGGCGAGATCGATTACTGCCCTTGATTACTCCTTTTGGGGCGCGGGCTGGACTATCAACTATATTAAGACCTTATTATATCCTTAATTTGGCCGGATGTCAATGCGTCAGCGACGAGCGACCAGAGTCCGCCGCTATTGTCCCACACGCGTTACAGGTCCTCTGCCTTGAGGCCGGTCTTTTTGGAGATTTTGGCTCATGCGGCGACTTGGAAATCGGTCTTTGCCGAATCCCGCTCACCGTGGGCGATTCGACCGAGCACAATTTCGCGTGCCGCGGCCTCGGCTCTCGCGATGGCGTCCTGCCGCGAATCTCCATAGAGCAGGATGTTCAACTCCGGGACTTCGGCAATCGAGCGCCCGTCGGTTTCGCTATCCAGCTCGATGGTGAGCTTGATATCCCAAGGCTACCACGACTGGCAGGCTAAGGACTGAAGCCGGCCCTTCTACTGCTTGATCACCGTCCCATCCCGGCGCCGCACTTCGCCCCAGCCGCCATCCAGCCTCTTCCGCTCGTCCGATTCGAAGCTGCCGTAAGGATATTTGGCGGCCAGCTTCTCATCCACTTCAATGCCCCATCCGGGCGCGTCGTTGGCGTAGAGGTTGCCGTTCTTCATCGCCGGACAACCGCGGAATACCTCCTGCGAGCGATCGTTGAAGGGCGAGTACTCCTGGATGCCGAAGTTGTAGCAGACCACGTCGAGGGTCACGTTGGCGGCGTGTCCGATGGGCGAGACATCGCCGGGGCCGTGCCATGCGGTCTTGACGCCGTGGATCTCGGCCATCGCGGCGATCTTGCGCACAGGTGTCAGGCCGCCGGCCTGGGTCAGGTGGATGCGGATGTAGTCGATCAGGCGTCCGGTGATCAGCGGCGTCCACTCGTGCGGGCTGTTGAAGAGCTCGCCCATGGCGATGGGCGTGGCGCACTGGCTGCGGATCTGGTGGAAGTAGGCGATGTCTTCGGGCGAGAGCGGGTCTTCCATGAAGAACATCTTGAAGCGCTCGGCATCCTTCAGGAATTGGACGGCTTGGTTGGGCGAGACGCGCTCGTGCACGTCGTGCAGCAGTTCGACCTCGTCGCCAAGCTGCTTGCGGCACTCTTCGAACAGTTTCAACGCGCGGCGGATGTAGTCAGCGGGTTCGAAGGTTGTACCGGCGGAGGCGGCGCCATAACCCGCCATGCCGGGCACGCCCACCTGCACGCGCACGTGGCGGAACCCTTGCTCCATGAACTGGCGGGCTTGGTCGATGGTCTGCTGGATCTCGGCGCCGGCGGCGTGCGTATAGCAGGCGGCGGCTTCGCGGCACTTGCCTCCGAGAAGCTGGTAGACGGGCATGCCGGCCTGACGGCCTTTGATATCCCAGAGCGCCTGATCGACGCCGCCGATGGCGTTGTTCAACACCGGACCGTTGCGCCAGTAGGAGCTGTTGTAGCAGGCCTGCCAGATGTCTTCGATGCGATCGGCGCGCTTGCCGATGAGGAACGGGCGCAGATACTTCTCGACGGCGGCGTTGACCAGTTCGGCGCGCTGCGTGAAGGTGGCGCAGCCGTAACCGTAAAGGCCGTCCTGATCGGTCGCGATCTTGACCACGGAGAGGCGCAGCCCGGCGGGCGCAGTGGCGATTACGGAGACGTCTTTGATAATGGGCGCCGGCAGGCCGCCAGAAGCGGTTTGGGCGCGGGCGGGCAGCAGCGCTGCTGGCGCCGCGGCCAGGAAGTTACGCCTTTTAATCGTCCCGCTCATTCCAGTAGGGCGGCCATCATGCCGGATTACGAAGGTCGATGTGGCGGCCCGTCGTACGTTTATCCTTCAAGAGATCCTCCCGCAAGAGATCCTCCCGGCCGATGAACCGAGCCGGCTGTGCGCCAAGATTTGATTGCCTGCGATCAGGCCAGGCTTCCTCGAACGGGACGCCCTCTATCGACATCAGGATATCAACCCTCACCGGGGGTTGGCCAATCCGGTAAAAGAAGCCTTCGTGGGCAAATTCATTCGGACCTAGTCCGGCAAGTGGCGCGCCGAACTCAACAAGGGACCTCCAAACCTTAGCGGCGTTGTCCGACGGCTGCCCGCGGCCGAGAGCGGTCTTGATCGACGCTACGCCGCTGGCGATGCCACTGAAATCGCCAGGCCCGATTGAGGCCCAACCGGTGCGCCACACTGCCGATGAGCCGCTGTTCTACAGTCCGCTAAGCCGGTGGCAACGTGTGCCTGCCAGTATGCTCTTTCTGACGGCGGCGAGCGTGGGATCGTTTGGAAGCTACCGCTGTATTGGAGCATTCAAACGTTTTGTCCTTGCGCAAAGCCTAGGTATCCAGCCCGCATTGCGCAACAGACGCAGCGGTCGCGCAGAAAAGCTTTGCGCCGCGCAGGTAGCTGGGATCGGTGCGCAGTTTCCACGCATGCACGCAGGCGTCCGAGCAGATCCGGCGCGAGGGAGTGGAAGAGGTTCGTTCTGAGCCGGTTATAGGCGGCGCGGAGGCCGATTAGCTGCGCGCCGAGGGCGGCGACGATTTCGGGCACGGCATGCAGGAGGGTGAGCACCGCGAGGAGCATGGCCGCGACACTAAGTTTGGCGATGCCCTCATTTGTTGGGTTCGAATGGTAATTCGTTGAGTTTTGGGGGCTTGTGGCGTCTACAGGCGGAGCCGCCTGCCCCACCGGCACGACCTTCTCCGCGGTCGGCTCCGCGGCCGGAGGATCGGGTTCGGCGGGCGGCGCCGCCTGTCGCACTTCAGGGGTGGAGGCGATGCGGGCGGCCTGATAGATTTTCAACTGGCGGAGGGAGCGGTCGATGGAGAGCTGGATGCCGCTTTTGTAGCGGTTGAGGTTAGCGAGGGAGTTGGGCTTGGCGCAATCGGCGATGAAGGCGCGGGTCAGGCGGTCGTCCGGGTCGGGCGGGGCGGAGGCGGGCGAGTAATTCTCGGGGTCCCGTTCGTGGTTCCTTTTTTCATTGATCAATTCCCGTTTGCGGCAATAGTCATCGGCGGCGACTCCTTCCAGACGCCGACGATAGATGCCGGCTTCCATGGGGAGGGCGCGGTC